>NZ_FWZT01000019.1 GCF_900177345.1 Pseudobacteriovorax antillogorgiicola | reverse complement strand
AGGTTCGATACGAGGTGAAGATCGATAACTTTCTAGGAATGGTCTATCTTGCAACCATGTGCATTGGATTTAGGCATATATGAGATCCGCTCTAGTCAAGTTGAATTCTCGGCTAGGCAGCAGGCTTGGCTAAAAACTGCGATGAGATCGCACAAATCGTACAGTGACGAGTATTCTATAGGCGTTACGAAGTATCAAAGGTTTTGCTCCCCTTAATATCAGGAAAGTCTTCTAGAAGAATATTGGAATAACAGCAGTACTCTTCTCGAACTCACAGGATACATCGGATACAGGCTCATCTCTCAATAAATTGCTTTCTCGAATCACCAGCCGCACTTTGTATTTGCTAGAGTTTCTGCTACTGGTATCCACTTTCAAGCCCGCAAGCTGAGTGTAGATAAGATTCGACCATTCCTGGCTTAGAGTCCCATCGATAAAGAGCGATAGGTGAAATCGTTGTAAATCTAAATACGCAAAGTCCGAACTCGTCTGTAGATCTATATTCAACTCTAAGGAGCCATCATCATCCAAAAATTCTCCCTCACAAATCCCCGAACTAACCGTTGGCAATGTGATGTTTTGGAGGCTCATGACCTTGAAATCTTGATCGCTCGACTCCACGTATGCACCCTGAGTGGTCCCTAATTTACGGACAAAAAGCCTTTCGTTGGGCAACACTTTTACGCAACCTTTGGATGTTAGCAGGGAGTCTGATCGCTCCCAGATTTGGTCTTGCTCACGAAACACCAGCATGGAATCACTTTTACTTCTGCCGCCGTTCGCTTCCTCGAAGACTCCATAGTTTACGTCCTGCTCGGCTTCTTCACCGCACTCTATGGCCACTGTGTCGAAGTCGTTGGTAACCTCAGAGCCACACGATGTCATGAGAATGTACAATGCGAAGACTACGGATGTTTTCAAATAAGTAAAAGACATAAAGGACCTTTTCCAGCGGGTTCCAATCTTAAAATGTAGAGCCAAGGCTACTAAAAACTGCTGACTATTATCATACTCACCACCATAAAGTCAAGGTGGCATATTGGAAATGTAAAGAATATCCCGAACTTTCATCGAGTTTCAAGATAAAATTAAATATATCGGTGGATTACGAGGCCAGCAAGAAATAGTATTAGAATCTAGCTGTGAAATCGGCACTTCATAGCTTTCGAAGGAAAAAAGACCCCGACTAAGCCGGAGTCTTTCTTTGGTAATTACTTAGCTGTAACTGTTACGTTATCGACAGCCCAAAGCACAGGCTTGTCAATACTACTGCGGTAGCGGAAGCCAATTGTGATGCTCTTTCCCTTATAAGTGCTAAGGTCGATTTCACCTGAATTTGCGAAACCAGCAAACTTTTCAGGAATGTTGAAACCCTTTAGCTCAACCCAGTTAGCATTAGGCTTAGCTGGATCAAATTTATCGCTAACAAAAACGCCAATTTCATCATTGATGGTGTCTGGTCCGAAGCGACGTTCGTGATCGAAGCTTAATATGACGGCTTCGTTAGTGTATTTTGAAAGGTCAAGCTTCTTGCTGTAAAGCCAGGTTTCGTTTTCAACATTGGTGTTATAACCGTTTATCGATGCAGACGATGCACCATCTTTCTTGTAATTGCTCCAATCCTTAACACCTTTAGTGACTAAACTGGTGAAACCACCAAGGTCGCCACCTTCGAAATCAGCGAAAAGGATTGCCCCTTCTGGCTCTTTAGGTGATTCTGGTGTTTCTTTCTCAACATATGTACGCTCTGGAATCGTACCATCCACCTTGCTGTAGGTATAAGGCTCTTTGTCTTTCATTTCTTTTGTGGCTTTGTCAACCTGGCCCTTCAAGAACTTATCACCATCAACTTTAAAGTAAACTATCCACGCACCTTTAGTGGTGTCTACTTCTTGACTCTTACCTTTTGGATTATCAAAATCAAAGATAGTTTCAGACTCTTTCATTCCAGCAGCGCGGAAATAACCTTTGTCGTTGTAGCTAGAAATCTCGGTATCTTTATATACTCTTACGACTTTACTGGTCGATTCCTCACATTTTTCATCTTGGAAGATCTCTTTGGTCTCGCTAAAGTTCGGACCTTCCCACGAAATCCAGTATATAACATGACCGTTATTGTCAGGTGCTGGAACACAAGCCTGGCCCCAAAGTCCTTGAGCGCTGGTCACTGCCTGATCTACCAGAGCAGCCCCATTATCGTCGCCACCATTGTTACCATCAGTTCCTGGCTTCGGGGTCTGAGGAGCTGGTGTTTCAGTTTTCGGCGCAGGCGCTGGCTCGTCATCCGAAGATGAGTCACTACCGCAAGCTGCTGCTGTCAAGGCTAAAGTCAAGTATAACGATTTCTTTAAAAGCATTCTCGATCCTCCTTATTCATAGTGGAGGTTCTATTACATAATAATTTTATAATATCCATATAATTACTATATCCAAACACAATATTAATATTATCTTTACAAAAGAGCGCTACTTAATACACTTTGCTTAAAACACTGTATTTTCTTGCTCATTAGTTTAAACTCACGATTCTTTTGAATGAGTCACGGTGATTAATGCGTCATTGTGATATAATCAGGCTATGCCAAGCCAAGAGCAAAATATTATTGAGCAAATCCGAGAGCAGAATTACGCTCTTTCCTTCGACCGACGGAATCAAAGGGTAATCCTCCGCTTTCATGTGGATCTGTGTCTTAGCCACTGGCGTCCTATTCCAGAGATCGAGAAGAAGGTCAAAGCCAAGATCAAAGCCCTAAAACACGATCATAAGATTACCTACGCCACCACTCACTTTAAGAAGTTAAAAACTATCTGGAAGATGATTCGCCGAGAGGAATATTGGCCAGAAGACAATATCGTTCGCATTACGATGGCTCACTGTGGGCAAGACCTAGAGGAAATCCAGGTGGAAGTCTGTGAAGACTATGATTCCATTGCTAAGGTGATGATCGACTATAGCCCCAGATTGTATAGCTTGGGGTTCGCTCACTTTCGCTCCATCCTCTACGAGCGACTCAAGGCTAAGAAGATCAAGGATAAGCCAAGCGACGCATGCATTCGCTATATATTACTCAGCCTTCGCCAGAAAAAAGCCAGTGCTAGTTTTCTACTTTTCACAGCCATCCCCCAAGACCTCGATCACAATCATTATGTCGTTCGGAACTCGTATTATGGCTACTACTATCTCGTGATTGACGAGATCGATGATAATGAGCGCCTCCTGGCTCTGGTGATTGAAGAGATAAAGGAACGATTGCTACCCAAATTGCCCAGCCAAGCCATTCAAAACTTTACCGATGATTTTCACCATATTAAGCGCTACCTGCTCAACAAGAGCACAGCCTTTGGCTTAAATCTGCCGTTTGATTTTCTGCTAGCCTATCAATCCGACTCGAAAGACTCGCTCAAAGTGCTTTCGGCAAAAGAAGTCGGCGATAACGTGGTCAAAGCTCCTCATGAAAAGGTGATTGACTCTAAAGTTCCTACGGAGACAGAGCCTTTCTCCATTGACATAAGACTAGCAGCCGATGAGATGGTCGCGACAATCATATCAATTCGGGGGGCAAAGCCGACTCCGGATGAATTCTTAGAAGCGCTCGAAGAGCATGGCGTGACCCATGGCTACGAACCATATTTAGACGAAATCCTGTCGGATATGAACCAAGGCAATGGTGTCAATCAGCGTATTGTTGCCAAAGGCAAGCTTCCCGAGGGTGGTCACGATCCTTATCTTCACGTTCTCCATCAAGAGCTTGGCCAACGAGAGTACCGCCTCGGCGTCGACGAAGGTCAAAGAGTGGCCGAAATCCGATTCAAGGATGGGGTCGACGGATATACCGTTACTGGCCGCGATCTCCACGTCTTAGGTCATGTTAAGGATACGAATGTGGTGATTGGCGACGGCATTCGGCTAGGAGATGATGGTCGCCTCTACACCACTTATGGGGGGATGATTAAGGCTTCTAGCGACTCCATCTACTGTCAAAAAACGCTGATACACAAGGGCGACTACTCACCAAAATTTGGCACTTTCGAAGCGAAGAATCATGCAGTGATTGAGGGCGATGTAGAAAAAGGCTCCCACCTAAAGATCAAGGGCGATCTTACGATCAAAGGCGCTTTGTTTAGCGACCTAGTGAGTGTTCAGGGGAATCTAACTATTGAGGGTGGAATATTAGGCGACAGCCAGAACCCTATGTTTGTTGGTGGGAATATAAAGGCCAAGTACTTCGATCAGCTAAAAATAATTTGCCAGGGCACCATCGAACTCGATGAATATATTCTGCGGAGTCATGTGGTCTGTGCAGGACAACTCCTTTGCCAGGGAGTTGTTTCAAACAGCCGGGTATTCGTGAGTTCATCCATGAAAGCCTTGGACATCGGCGACGATAACAATAATCCTGCCAGCATTGCCATCGGCGTCAATTTTAAGGATATGCGCGGACTTACCATTCTGGAGTCGCGCCTCCACAATATCGAAGAACTCTGTAAACGGGAGCAAGAGCGATTAAAGCAAGCCCAGGAAACAAATCGCAAGTTAGAGGAAAAATCCAAGCGCAAGAAGATCAATCAAGGCATGTACACCACCATCGAAGACAAGCCTGTGGAAATCAAACCTATCGAGGCCTACCTGAGAAAAGCCGAGCAGGTTCTGGCCAAAATCAAGGCAATCTTAGCGGCCCGCAAGCGTCGACTCACATTTAACACCAACGCCATTTTAGTAGTAGATGGCTCTGTCTATCGTAATGTTAATATAGATATGGAAAAAAAATACTTCGCCCGCGAGATGGTCGCGGCTGTGTTTTTCTCCAACGCCGATGGTTCGGGCCAAACTCCGAAGTCACTAGCCGATATGGCAGAATTTAAAAGTAAGCACTCCGACATTATCATTCCTGGCGAAGAAGACAAAAAAGCTCCAAGCCAAAAGGAAGCATCCTAGGGCATGAGGATTTCGCAAACATGGCGTAACGCAGCCAACAATGATTTTTCGACTTCCATTCATATGCATCGCCACTGAATAGGCAACCAGAAAACGGGACTCAAAAAGCATTGGGGGCAAGGCTTGCCTGGTTTGCTAAACCGCAGCGTACATACGTACGTGAGGATTTCGCAAACATGGCGTAACGCAGCCAACAATGATTTTTCGACTTCCATTCATATTCATCACTACTGAATACGCAACCAGAAAACGGGACTCAAAAAGCATTGGGGGCAAGGCTTGCCTGGTTTGCTAAACCGCAGCGTACATACGTACGTGAGGATTTCGCAAACATGGCGTAACGCAGCCAACAATGATTTTTTGAGCCCCGTTCTTATTTGATGCTCACACTTTATAAGCAATATCTATTCTGATTTTTGAAAAAATCACCTAACATACATTTCTATTAGTCACACGTTGACGAGTCAATGTTCAATTATTTCAAGCGGAGCTGATATGAAATTATGGCTAAAGCCTTTTTTCAACATTTCACTAGCCTTTCTGACAGTCGCATCGGGAGCCTGCACCACTAGCAACGATGGCTATGAATCACCAGTGGATCTATCGTCAAAGCCCGAGGCTGTTAAACGGAAGTTTAAAACCCTTACCCTGAAAAACCAGCTCGACGTAATGTTGATCTCAGACCCGGATGTAAAGCAATCTGCCGCTGCACTCAATGTCGCAGTTGGCTTTGGCGAAGACCCCGATGGTCAAGCTGGTATGGCTCACTTCTTGGAACACATGCTCTTCCTTGGTACTAAGAAGTTTCCAGATGAAGGTGAATACAGTCGCTACATCGCCAGCCATCAAGGCTATAACAACGCATATACAACATTTGAAAATACTAACTACTTCTTTACCATCAACCACCGCGGCTTCGACGGTGCCCTCGATCGCTTCTCTCAATTCTTCATCGCTCCCTTATTCACTCCCAAGTTCGTAGAACGTGAAAAAAATGCGGTGAATAATGAATTTGAGAAGAATAAGCAAAATGACAGCTGGCGGGTCTATGAATTAGCCAAGCTGGACATCCGTAAAGATCATCCAGCATCCAAATTCGGCACTGGTAATAATGAAACCCTGAAGTCTATCACTCGTGATGACTTGATGGCCTGGCATAAAAAATACTACTCCGCAAATAATATGACTCTTGCACTCATCAGCAGCGCGAGCCTTGATGAAATGGAAGGCATGGCACGCAAGTACTTCAGCCTTGTCGAAAATCATAAAACGCCGGAGGTCAAGTACAGCGACAAAGTTTTGGATGAGTCCCGTAAGCTTTCCATATACCATGTCAAGCCAGTCAAGGACCACAAACAGCTGGCGATTAGCTTCAACCTCCCTCCACAGAGCCAAAACTATAAGAACAAAGCCCACGATCTGATGGCAAGCCTCATTGGTTCGGAGCATCCCGGCGGACTCGCACAAAAACTCAAGGCCAACGGTTGGGTTACCGATCTCTTTGGTGGTGCTTACGATCAATCCCACCAATTTGAGCTATCAGTCACTTTGCATCTAACGGACAAGGGTGCGCGCGACTATCAAAAAGTATTGGACGAAGTATTCGCCTACTTGAACTTCATCAAAGACCAAGGAATTCCTAAAGGGCTGTTCTACGAGAAGAAGGCCTTGGCAGAAACCTACTATGTCTACCCTCGCTTTGAGGAAGGTGGCAACTACGTCGCGCAGATGGCTGCTGCCATGCAGAAGTTCGGTAGCGATGACCTGCTCAAGAAGATGTACCTTTACGAAGAGTTTTCTCCTGCTGCATTCGAAGCACTCTTCCCTTTCCTCAAGCCAAAGTATGCGCAGATTTTCTTTAGCCAACAAGACTTCAAACCTGATAGCAAGGAGCCCATCTACGGTACCGAGTTCAAGGTAGAAAATCTCAGCAAGGATCGGGTTGCCAAGCTAGAGTCGATGAAATCAAGCAAGTTCACCTACCCCTCTGCAAACCCCTACATTCCTGAAAACCTAGAATTGATTTCCGATACTATGGCGAAGCCGGAGCAGGTTCTAAATAAGAACGGCGTCAATATCTGGTTTCAGGGAGACACAGCCATTGGCTTGCCACGAGGTCACATCCGTGGTCGCTTGATCTACGATCAACCAAGCCAGTCCGCAAGAAGTTACGTGACCAATCAGATCTATAGCAAGATTATCAGCCAAAATTTCGCGTCTTGGTCGGAGCAGTTACAACTTGCCGGTATCAACCTTGGCGTCTACCCAAGTTACGCTGGCATAAACTTTGAACTCGACGGTTTTTCAGACAAGCTTCCTCGTGCCATGGCAGACTTCCTTGAAAAACTTAAGGGACTGGAAATTCCAAGCCAGACTTTTAAAGATCAGAAGGACGCCTACGTCAAGGATCTGCGTAATGCAGCCTTCGAAAGCGCTTATCAGCAGGCTATCAAAAAACTCCGTTCTGAAATGAATCGTTACACACCATATGTTCCTGATCATCTGAACGAGGCCGAGAAGATCACTCTGGCTGATGTTAAAGCCTATCACCAGAAATTTGTCCAAAAGATTGCCGTTCAAGCAGTCGCCTATGGCAACTTGAGAAAAGACGATGTAGTGACAAGCTTCGCAAAGCTTGGCAGCAGCTCATCTGCGAATACTCAGTTCTTAGACAAGGCTTATATCAATCCTGCCCGTGCTAAGAAAAAGCCCGTCTCTATGAACACCAAAGACAACAACGATGCTTGGACAGCCGTTCGTTTCGTGGGTCAGCGAGATCCTAAGAACGAAGCCTTTTCAAGGATTCTTACAACTCTTATCTCGGACAAATACTTTAATGACCTCAGAACTCACCAGCAACTTGGCTACGTTGTTGCTGCGTTCCCATACCAAGACCCTATCAATGTTGGCGTGCAGTTTCTAATTCAATCTAGCAATTACCCTAGCAAAGAGCTATCCAAGCGCACGGAAACCTGGTTGAAGGGAGAGCGCAACCGCCTCGCAAAAATTTCTGACAAGGAATACACTCAGATTCAGCAAGGCCTTTTGGCTAGGCTCACAAAACCATTTAAAACCAGTGAAGAGTTTGCCGGCCAGATCTTCAGTGAAACTTTCATCATGGACCGGGTTGGTTACAGGCAGCAATTGATCGACGCAGTCGCCGCGCTGGATGCTAAGACCTTTAAGGCAATGGTCAAAGAGGCAATGGCCCCTAAGGCAACGGAAGTTTCAGTTTTTGTCAATAAACCGAAGTCTCGATCGTAAAATTTGTTAATTAACAAGATCCACCCCTCGGCGCCAAGGCCGAGGGTTTCTCCTCTGCCAATTCCAACTAGTTCTCGACAAAAGCTGTTTTTCATGCCGTACAGGACTCCACTCAGCTGAAGACTTTTAAATCACGAAGAAAAAAATTATTTCTCATTGCTGTTCCCTAAGATTTTCATTACAACAACCTGGTTGTGATAGAATAGAGATGTCATTTTGTCTCATTAGAAAAGATAAAGTACTTGGAGAATCAATGTCATTAAGCGACGAATTTAAGGCTGCTAAAAGACGCATGTTGGCCATGCAAGAGGCTGAGAAGAAGAAAGCTAAAGCTCCTGCGAAGCGAGGTTCCCGTCAAGCAACCGAATGGTCGAAGGAAAGTGAAATCGTAGCGTACTATCTGTACAAAGCCGATTCATCCAAGTTCCTCAAAGAAAACTACTCGAAAAAGAGGAATGTATCGGTCCGGGCCATGTCGATGAAAATCAATATGTTCCAAGAGTTGGAGCGCGGTGGTAAGCCAAAGTCTGTGAGCCCTCACGCGCAAACGATCATCTCTGAATATGGGCACTTTCCAGTTGATCAACTGCTGAAAGTCGTCGTCTCCATTCACCGCGGTGAATTCACTGGCCAACCGCCAAAATTAGAGTTGGAAGAAGAAGAGACGGCACCCGAACATGAAACAGTTATCAAGCGCTAGAAATTAGCGACAGTATGAGAGGCCTCGCCTCTCTTTTTTTGTCCTAAAAACGCAAAAAAACCTATAATTTCCACAAAAAGCGTTGGCCGACCGCCCAACCAACTGCAATAACTGCATTTTTTTATCATCCATAGATTGACTTTGGTAATTTTACCATTACATTCACAATGAATGTTAGCGAAGGAGCAAGCTATGGCATTAGTTATCATCCAAAAACCAATTCATAAAATCACTGCTGGAGTTGTTAACTTCATCAAAAGCAAGCGACCATTCTTCGACGGCAAAGAGCAGATGGAATATCTGGTCAACCATGACGAAATGAAGAGTAAGTGTAGACTTATGACGACCTTCTAGAAAGAAAGATCATCTTGTTAGAACAGAGTATGACTTTGTAGCTAGGGCTGCCGAGTGCTGTTCACCTGATCAGAAAGAATGGTCTTCATCAGAGGATGACGACCGAGAGGCGGGGCGATACGTACGCTCACATGAGGGTGTCTTGCCCGAGCTTCTTCTGTTAGTCGGGGAATGTCTTTTTGAATGTGTTTGCCGGGCATGAAAAAATAGGGAACGACGACTATCTCATCAGCCCCCTGCTCGACACACTGTTGAAATGCTGAAGCGATATCCGGTTGAGCTAGCTCCATGTGAGCCGACTCGACAATGTCATAAGGAGATTCATCCGCAAACTCCTCGATAAAGCTTTCAAATAGCCGATTACTTTCTTGAAGTTTAGAACCGTGGTCCACCACAATCACCGCAAGCTTTGTCATTTCCCAAACTCCTTGAGAGGGCGAAGTTCAAAGACTTCAACCCCCAAGTCACAAGTCATACGAACCTACAGTACCTCGCAGATATCGCACCACTAAAACACTTTTACTTCTTAACGCACACCTTTGCCTCGTCAAAGAACGCACCTGGTGCACACTGGTAGCCTGTACCGCAGTCCGCATCTGACTGACAAATGCAATCTCTACTCAGATTACAACCGGGGTAAGGCTTCTTCAAGGCACTATCTGAGGCAATCACGTTCCAAAATTCATTTTCAAACCGCCCCATAGGATCAAGTTCATTCTTTAAGTCCACAAAGTCTGCTGCTCGTCCGTAGCGGACCAAGGTATCTTTGAAGATCGGTGTCGAGTTTTTGGCCCAATGGGGTCGACCCTGGTATTTTTGATAGGTCATCTGCACGATCTCGTCGTAAACTTCGGTGCCTTGTTCGTAGCGATTTGGATCGGTCTCCTTTGGGATATGGATTTCAAACATCATACTATCTGCGCCATGAGATGACGATAGCCACGAGTCAGAGGCCTTGGCGAATCGCATATAGACACCGAGTACTGGAAAGCAGGCCTTGCGAGCTGCAATGATTCCCCGGACATCCTGCATCCAGTTTTGCAGTTCCGCAATAGGAATCGCTAGCTCTTGAGTTCTCGACACCGCACCAAAGTCCCAAGGACATCGGCCTTTGGCGCAGGTTGAGCCTAGCATTCGGTGAGCGAAACCAACTGGCTCCCGACCTGAAGAATTCACAGCCTTGATAGGCGCAGCCCAGGCATTTGCTCTTACACCTGCAGCACCACACTGTACGATCTGAGGCAACCGGTTCAGAGCATCATAAGGTAAAGAGCCGAAGATACTAGTTGGTCCAGCAGATGTTTCCCAGAGGTTGTGATAAGACTCACCAGCCTCTTCCACAGGAACTTGATCATAGTAGTCCACAATATATCGTCCGACTCCTACGAACCAAGATACCCGAGCGTAATCGTGAGAGCGTACTTCCTGCTCGATCAGCTGCTCTAAATCCCTGTCTGAACCAGCTTTGTATCCGTAGCGAAGCTTAAACATATCTTCCACTTTAAGGACAACCTCAACAATGGCTCCAAGATACCCAAGATGAACAGCCGCTTCGCGAGCTTCGGCACCCTCAAGAATTCTAATTGAACCCGTACCGTCAACAATCGTTAATTTTTCAACATAGTCATGGATCCCCGCATGGCGTTTCAAAGACGAATGGTGGGCCCCCGTCCCCATGCCACCAGCTACGGTAATTCCAGAGTAATCAGCTGTCGTGGGAAAGATCAGCTTATAGGCTTCCAGTTCACGACCAAGTTGATCGATAGTGATCCCAGGCTGAACTGTGACCATCTTATTTACAGCATCCACATTAAGAAGCTTGTTCATGGGTGCGACGTTGATAACAATGCCACCTTTTTCGGGGCACAAAACTTCACTGTAGCTATTTGGATTATCGATGGAAACAACTTTAAGAGCACGATCTCTGGCGACAGCCAAACGCACGGCATCTTGAACTTCAGCGATCGTACTCGCCGTAATTACATCGCTGGGGTTACAGCGAATTGATGATGAATAATTATAGAATAGGCGATTCGCGCTCTCTTGATCGTCGAGTCGGTTTGTGAGAAACCGTGCTGCTCGTCCGAGCAGGTCCTGAAAAACCGTGTTTTCATAGGTTTCTAGCTTATGACCTAAAGTCGTGGCAAAAACCATAGACTTTCCAACTGGGTGAAGCCATGCGAGTAGCTCTTTGCCATCGTCGGTGCTAAGCAACGGGATCACATCATCGGTACGGGTGATGTTGTAGTAAAGCTCATCCTTTGGTGCAACCCAGCCCTCTGGAACATTAGCTACGATTGGATGATCGGTTTCGATTCTCGTGGGTAGCTTTTTCTGGAACAAGGAATGTGAGGTGGAATCGACTCCGCTAAACCTCCACCAGATCGGAAACTCTTTGCCGGCTTGCTCATTTTCCCAAGCTTTTCGATCTGCATCAAGTTTACGGCGACCAAAAAACCCAAGGTCCGATGACGTTCCTCGAAAATTATGCATCGCGCAGTGTAACAAGATCATGGGCACACCAAGGTCTCGGGTTTGCCGAATGATGTTCTCAGCCCAAACGTACTCTCTGGTGTCGGCAAGACAGGCGTTGTAAACGATCAGGTCGTAGCCTTCCCCAAAGTTTTCCTTGCCTAAAAATTTTGTCAGCTCCTCATAGCTGCGTCCCACTATGGAAACATCGCTATCCAATTGCTGCTCTAGCAGCAGTTCGGTAGCTTTCCCTTGAGCTTGATAGTCGTGATAGCCGTTAGAATAATCGGTCAGGTAAAGAACTTTGGCCGGTGCTGACCAAGCCTTCAGGCCCCATAGCAGAGCGAGGGGTAAGACCCATAATAATTTAACCACTTTAACTCCCGTAATGATAAGATGGTTGTAGAAAGGCGGCAGTCTAGGGTTGTCCCTCAAAGCTGTCAATGCCCTGATACCGGGCGCCTTCAGGAATTGCAGCATTTCGTAATCACGGTGAGCTGGCTGACTCGTGAGACGGCAAACTCACTTGAACAAACATGTTATTATGGCTTATACTTACTGAATATGACACTCGAATTGATTCGTTTTTTCAACTCCTGAGTTTCGCGCCGCGGACTACATCGAGAGAGGGTTATCGTGATAGCTAAACCGTTTCCCATCGCCGTCATCGATGACGATGAAACCACCTGTCACCTGGTTCTTAAATCACTTGAAAGCCTCACAGAGTTGCAAGTGGAATCCTTTGTTGATCCAACCGCTGCGATGCCAGCACTCATGGAGAATCAGTTCGCAGCGGTGATCACCGATATCAACATGCCACAGATGAACGGCAAGGATATGATTCGAGAACTATCACAATCCATAGGGGGGATTCAGTTTTATGTGATCACCAGCATCAAAGATCGTGACCTCGCCCAAGAGTGCTATCGGCTTGGTGCTCGCGGCTTTCTTCTTAAACCATTTACCAATGAGCAGGTTCAAGAAATTGGCCAAGAGATTGCGAGCAACCTGAATCGCTGGAACGAGCTAAATATTGCCTTCAATCTTCTGGGCGGTACTGCATAACCCCAAGGCACGGAGGAGATCCCAATGCCGAAGGTACTGATTGCCGACGACGACCTCGACCTTCTTGAACTCATGACCATGGAGCTGAATGATGCTGGCTATGAGACCTTGTGCACGTCCACAGGGGAAGAAGCCCTCAAAAAATTCCAGGAAGACCCGGACGAGATTCAATGTATTATCACTGACTACCATATGCCCGGGCTCACAGGGCTAGAGCTTGCATCGGCAATAAAAGATCACCATCAGATTCCCATCGTGGTGATGAGCGGTCGGGATGATCTTGATCTTGAATCTCTTTATAATAAAGGTGTCTCAGGAGTTCTGCCGAAGCCAATTCGCTTTTCTACCTTAATCGAACTCCTTGAATCCAACCTCAAAACAACTTTGGATATGGTTGAAGGCAATAGCAAGCAACGACAGACACTGAGACGCTCTCTAATGGACCTAGAAGGTCTATCCTGTAAAATCTATGCAGATCACGGCACCTTCGATGCAAAACTTAAAAATATTAGCAATGGCGGTATCGGAGTCATTCTTGATCTAGACCTAAAAATCAAGTCCCTTGGTCAGATTCGCTTTGAAATCAGTACTCCTCAGGATAAAATTACTGGTCATGCAGTGATGCGATGGAAGTTCGTTGAAGGCGACTCCTTGCGAGCAGGATTCCAATTTGGGCGCGACACCCAGGAGGCTCTGGCAGGCAACAAGTTTCTCCACCTTCTCATGACCTTCAATGACGACGGAACTGGTTAGTTCACATGTCCCCTTCACTCCACCGTTAGAATCCAACTTAGTTAATTAATATCAACACCTTAGAAGATTTCCCAAGATACAAGAAAATTTAAAAACCTCAGTTTCGAGGCTTGAAATGCGCTCTTTAAAAAAGCGATACAGCCCTATTTCCAATAAATACTTAGAGTTATCATAATCCACCGGCTTCTGTCCTAGCCCGCTGGCTAAAAGTCAGAAATTGGCCTTCGCCATCGCACCCAATCTAGTTCAATATTATCAGCATATTAGAGAATTTACTGGCTCCGGTACGAGACTTGTAAGGAGTGTCGTGGAAATTGAAGTTGCGTTCTAAAGGAGTATGCTGTGTCACGTTTAGTAGTTGTTTCAAGTCTAGCTGCAATGTTTATGTTCTCAGCCTGTGGTGTGAAAGAATCAGAAGTCAGTAAATACCGTAAAAGTAAAGTATCTGAGCAGGGTGCTGATTCAGATGATACCGACCGATTTAATGGTAACAAAGACGAGTCTTCAAGTGATAATGACTCTAGCAATGGTAATGATAGCACTGGTGGCAAAGATCAAGATGGATCAAGTGCGGATAGCGGAGATTCAGGAAGCGGCAGTGGCGAAGTCACAGCTCTTCGCCAGGAAGTGATGGACGCTTGGACGACAGGGGTGGATGGTAACCTTCCTTGTAGCACCTGCCATGATGATTTTGATCTCCCCACTAGCCAGACCGTGGAAGCTTTCAAAATGAATATTGCTTCTGACCAAGGCAACATCAAATTTAATCATGAAAAAGCTGGTCTCCTCAGTGGCGACCAAGTTCAAGTATCTGATTCTTGGATCGAAGAGGCAATTTCGTATATCGCTGAAAGAAAAGAAAAAGCGAACCAATTCTAAATAATCGATCTATACTGGAAGCCCTAAACGTTCCATGTATATCTCCTCTTAAGCTTCCTAGTTCCCGGACTAGGAAGCATTTATAGCGTGAAGCCCATCTGTAGAAGAGGATAGATTCGATCTGCTGGAATACTACGATCCGTGAGATTCTTGCTAAAGGATTGACCAAGCCAGTTAATTCGCCAGCCAGTGCCCACGGCTAAGTTATAGCGAGCTAACCAAGAATTGGGTTCGGTGAACTCAACACCCCAGAGCAAGGTAATTTCGCTATAATCGTGGCTCGTGGCTGAGCCGTCGGGAACAAAGGTTCTATGATAGCTCGTCTGACCGTACTTAATGTCTGAGCTTAACACAACGGCTTTGCCGGCCCAAGTTTGGATCGGTTCGCGGACATACCAAACAATCCCGAGGTCTCTTGCCCCTTCCACTGCTTCCTGATTATCATCACTATACAATCGCACCCCATAGACCAATCCAAACTGTCCCCACCCTTCGAGTTCAGGCCCCAAAACATGAAAAGCGGTGGAACTAGCCTCCAATTGATAAGCCTGCATCTGCACTGTTAGCAGGCGGTCTTCGGCCATCAGCGAGCCATTGATTAACAAACACAGTAAAAAAGTTAAGAGCCGCACCATCATCGAGCCCTCTTGTATACATCAAGAGCAATTTCCCTTTGTTTCTTGTGATCAACAATAGGTTTAGGGTAAATCTTATGATCGTTGATGGGGCTATGGAGCTTTTTAGCAGGCAAATCCTCTAGCTCACCCACATATCTCTTTATATACTTGCCATCGGGATCAAACTTCTTGCCTTGTAGCCAGGGATTAAAAATCCGAAAGTATGGTTGAGGATCGCAACCAGTCGACGCTGCCCACTGCCAGCCGCCGTTATTAGGTGCTAAGTCACCGTCGAGAAGGGTTTCCATAAAATACTGCTCCCCCCAACGCCAATCGATAAGTAAGTCCTTCGTTAAGAAGCTTGCAACGATCATCCGCACCCGATTATGCATCCAGCCGGTTTGCTTTAACTCTCTCATCCCAGCATCGACAATAGGAAACCCCGTCTTACCTTCTTTCCAGGCGTCAAACCAAGTCTTTGAGTTAGACCACTCAAGATCTTTATATTGCTTTAGGAACGGCTCGTTCTCCACTCGGGGATGCCGCGCTAGGATATGGTAGTAGAACTCTCGCCAGATAAGTTCATTGAGAAACATATCCGATCCAGTTTCCTTCTTGCCAAAAGGCTCTAGACCTAACTCAGCCATAACCATCGGTGTTGTAATAGAGCCATTCTTCATATACATAGATAGCCGCGATGTGCCTTGGATAGACGGGATATCTCGTTTCTCGCCATAGTCGTCCATACGATCACGAAATGATCTTAGTTGCTCCAAGGCTGCCAAACTTCCTGAACGTGGGATGGTGACGCTTACTTTTCTACTGTTGCTCTCAACATACCGGTTTAAAACGTCCTCGGGGCCTGATTCCCCCTCCCATAACTTATCCCAGGTCAGCTTAAAGATTTTGTCAGCTTTGCCCGCAGCCAGCTGATCTAAGTAACGGAGACCTTTTTTATAGTATTCCACCCGGCTATTGAACTCTTCATCCATGACCAACTGATTCCACTTCCGTGCGAATGGGGAAAACACTTGATAGCCACCACCGCCGTCTTTTTCTAGTTCGTGTGGCTCAACGAGAAGGTGATCTCGTTCATGAAACGATGCCACACCGTAGCTTTTCATGAGATCTTCGGCTCCTTGATCCCGCTCAACTGCAAACGGCTCGTAGTCACGGTTCCAAGAGACTTGGTGAGGCAAGGAAATATCAGCGGCCTTCAGCTTCTTAAAAAGCTCCTTAAACCCATGCTGTGGGCCGATGTCTAGCACGAGCAGATCCGACCCTATGGTTTGCAGCTCTTTTTTTAGAGCAACGATAGCTTCTAAAAAGAATTGAAAGCGATTGATTGAAAAATCGTCCCGATCTAAGAACTTTTTATCAAAGCAAAACACTCCTAAAACCCGGCCCTCGCATTCGTGACACTGCTTAGCCAAGGCGCGGTTTCCAGCGACTCTTAAATCCCGTCGAAACCAATGAATTCCATATTTCAAATTGAGCCTCTTTCTACTTCACACATAACGAAACTTTCACATTATCTGAAGCCTTGAAAAAAAACACGGCCAGTCACCAAGCAAATCGTGGCGCTATACGAGAGTCAGCTAGAACATCAGATCAACCAACATTAGGTCCAGGTCAATCTCCCTCATGACAATATAGCTCCCCCTCGCCCTTGGTGTTGTGACTATTTTACCATGCCTATATGCCTTGCGATGCATCCAAAGCTGGGGTAAAACGAAGGCTAAAGGAGACATGATGACTGTATTAAAAAAAGCACGTTTTATCGAAGAATTCCCTCCAAAGAAGCTGACTGAAGCCATTCCTAGCCAATTAAATGAGCTAGCAGCACAATTTCCCCAGCATTTGTTTTCTTCTGACAAAGCCGAGATCATCGCCTGGAATCAAGATCTCGCTGCTGAACTACAGGCCGATCAGAAGCAGATCGAGGCTTTACTCTTAGGAACGAGCCCAGCCAAAGACAGCTTTGCGTATAACTACAGTGGCCACCAATTCGGGAATTGGGCTGGTCAGCTTGGTGATGGGCGCGCCCTCGTCATCGGCGAGCTGGAGGACACCCAGGGCTGTCGCCAAGAGCTACAGCTCAAGGGCGGCGGGCTCACGCCCTTTTCGAGGCGCGGCGATGGATTCGCAGTCTTACGCTCCTCGGTGCGTGAATATCTAGCTTCAGAAGCGATGCATCAGCTTGGAATTCCTACCACTCGTGCCTTAAGCTTGGGCCTTACAGGAGATCCCGTTCTTAGAGATCGCTTCTATGATGGCAATGCTGCCTATGAAACAGGAGCCATCATCTGCCGCACTGCCCCTAGCCTGCTCCGATTTGGCAACTTTGAACATCTGGCGGCTCAGAACGATGCGGAAGGCTTAGAAAAGTTACTTCGTTATTCCATTAAAACTTTTTTCCCACACCTAGAGCAGGAAGGCCAATCGACCAATGGCTTAGTGGTGGCCTTTGTTGGTGAGGTACTGGAGAAAACTGCGAAATTAATGGCTCAATGGCAATCCATTGGGTTTACCCACGGCGTTATGAACACAGATAATATGTCCATCTTAGGCCTAACGATTGACTACGGACCCTATGGTTTCATGGAACATTTTGATATTTCCTACACCCCTAATACCACCGACCTTCCAGGCCGTCGCTATAGCTACGGACGCCAGCCACAGGTCGCCGCATGGAACCTACATCGCCTCGCTAGCGCCTTGTTGCCACTAAGTGATGAAGAAAGCTTGTTGGCAGTTCTAAAAACATACGAAACAGAATACAACCGAGCCTGGAGCAAGATCTTAGGCGAGAAGTTCGGCCTTAAGCCAGATCATCAACAGTTTTCAAATTTGGTAGAGTCGTTCTTTAAGCTGCTAGCAGACCACAGGGTCGATATGAACTATGCTTTTAGGGAACTTTCACAAGCAATGCGAGACCAGGATCCTCATCACTTTCTTGCAGCACTGGAATCCTATGGCAGCCCATCTCTAGACGCCGATGCAAAAACCTGGCTTTCTAGCTATAAGGACGCACTAGGGGAAGACTCTGAGCTTGGCTCAAGAATGTGTCGCAGCAACCCAAGATTTGTATTAAAAAATCATGTCCTCCATCGCGTCGTTGAAGACTTAGATAAGAAAGACTATAGCAGCCTTCAAGAGGTTGAAAAAATCATTCGGCAACCCTATAACGATTGGCCCGATCACGGTGAACTTTACCAACCTGCACCGGCTTGGGCTCAAAGTCGGGATATCCAGATGAATAGCTGTTCATCATGAGATCTCTCGCTCCCTCTCCTTGACTGTAGTAAGATGTCAGTTGCGGTAAATCAAACTCTGGTCAAGGAACGCTAGTATGGCTGCTGTCTCGTATTTGCCTATCAAGCCTCTTATCATCTGGATGAGCATATCTGGAAGCTTATTTGCAGTTGATAAAGACAATAGTAGAATCCTGCTACCAGAAATCGAAGGTTGGGCAAGCCCCAAAGGCGAGGGGTTTGCCAGTGAACTTTTGGACGCCGTGGTAAAACTTCAATCTCTTCAAGTTTCCCTATCTTATTTCCCCTTGAAACGAGTCCTTCTCTACTTTAAACAAGACCCCCTGTCTTGTTTTTTCGGGGGCGATCTCAAGACTCTTGCAGCAATAGACGATTTTTTTAAAAAGACGCCTCTTCTTGAAAGCGATCCATTTCTGGTCACCCACTACTATGCCTATACCCTCGCTGCTCAGCCCAAAATATCATCCTTAGATCAGCTAGCCGGAAAAGCCATTGGCACATTGCGCGGTAATGACTTCATTGCGACTAAATCGGGGCCAAAAGCCAGGCGCATTACCTACTACAATTCTACGACGGCCTTAATCAACTCCCTAAAGAAAGGTCGCATTGAGGTGGTGATTCACCCTTTTCCTAACAAGAAGTCTCTCACTGGGGATTTGAACGTCGACCGATCATTCAGCTTATGGGCAATTCGGGAGAGACTGCTGTGTCGGGATACAGACAATAATAGAGCCTTAATTGAGAGCTTCAATGTAGGGTTGAAAAAAGTAAAAGCTCAGAAAATTTACCAAAGAGTCTACGATAAAAACTTCATGCAATAGCCCGATCAAAGACAGGCTGCATCCGTTAAGTCCTGACTCTTAACGGGAAGCGCTAGTTGAAACGAAGGTTCGAATGCCTGTTCACCCCATGCCTGGGCAATGGTTCGCCCCCAAATCACCAAATTGCTATGACGTCCCGACTGCATGGACTGGGGTAGAGTCATCTGTGACCCAATCACAACAACTTCATCATCAACGCTCAAAAAATGACCGTTGCTAATTGCTGCAGCTCGGTTTTCGCTACGAATTCCACCAATAGCAATCTCTGGCGCACCGTTTTTAAGAAAGGAAAACCATCTAACATCGAGCAACTTGTGATCGAGACCGACCGCAGCCTGCCTTAGCAGCGATTGAATGCCAAGGTGATTCGAATGGCCCGGATGCCCTTGAGATTTGCTATCACAGTAAAAACCTTGGCTTAGTAAAATCTCCAGAGCAACCCCTCGGCGCAGTGCCCGTGCCAGCGCAGAGATGATCAGCTCGTCTCCTAAAAGCGGAGTTCGCAAACGAATATTATCTTTCCCATGATGGATCAAGGCTAGCAGGCTTTTATGATGAGTACTCGCCTGTTCGCTTGATGGCCCGTCGCTCGGAATGAAAGCCATGGGAGCTTGATCAGGGCCCTGAAATCCTTGACTCAAAGCCTTTTGCCAACGTCGCGGTTTGAACTCCCTATGGTAAGGCACTCCAAACATATCGGCCAGCTCGGGATCGACAAGATACCGCCCTTGCTTGGCTCGGATGATGCCATTAATCGCATTCCGACGAAGTTCCTTGACTACATGTCCAGTCACCGTAAAGGCTAAGCTTGACCAACCCAGTCGCTGATCAAATTCTGGTCCCACAAAAGCATTGCCTAGAACAGCAATTTGGCCATCAACGATCAATCCATTGACATTCGACCGATCGCCAGCCTCCCCATGCCAAGGAACTATTTCGATATCCAGATCCTGAGGGTCAAGGTGCGCTTTCTTAAATTCAGATTCAAGTTTACTCTGCACACTTTCTGACAAATCACTGATCAATATTTTCACATTGATGGGTTTGCTACATGAGACGCAATTATTAATACTCTTAGCTCGGGAAGCAAAGCTTTTTACCAAAATGTTTGCAGCACTGGATGATTGCCAATGACTGACTTGAAGAATGACCTCCTCTTGGGCCTGAAGAATTAAGTTGCGATACAAAGCGTAGATGTCAGAACCTTGGGACCGCAGCTTGAGATCGACCCAATTTTGAACAGAAATGGATTGATCTTTTCTTGCCGGGCTCAGTCGGTACCATTGGTCATCTATTAGTCCACTCCGATTTCGAAACTCATCTCTAATGCAGTTTAGTGCGTGAGGGGGAGCCTTCGTAGAAAACGCCAAAGCTTCGACCCAAGCAAGAGAGTGATTATTTTCACAAGGAACAGCAGCGGATGAGACTCCTTGAGTCTTGAGTTTGTTACTTGAGGTTTTACAAGACATGGCTAAGATAAGACAAAGAACGAAACACCGAGGCAAAAGGCAGTGCAAAGGGGACTCCCGTTTCGAGTGCTGAGCTTCCTGTTTTTGAGGCATGAATCATCTTATCAAACCATTGCCCAGAATCATAGGCGAAGGCTCGTGCGCAAAGGAGCTTGCGACGTAGCGCGAGAGACGAGCCTAATGAGTGGTGCACTAGATTAAGCCTGTGGAACTTGGTTATGGTTAGTTGGATTTTAAGAACTGACGCCGAGAATGGAGCATCGTGCTCCATTCTCAGTTACAAACCATTTATGCTCCGACGATGCCTCCGTCATCCTTCTGGATCAAAATGGTTGAAGACCTCGGCGGGTTCTTTCCAGAACGATCTGGGAAGTGCAGTTTGGGATGCTGAACATTGATGAACATGGAGGTGCCATCTGGAGTTTTCGTTATACCTGTCACTTCGCAGCCTTTTGGGCCGACAAAGAATCGCCGAACTTCTTTGGTTTCCGGATCGGAAGCTAACATCTGATTCAATCCGAAATTGACATTGTTGTCTGATGAGTCTGAGTAATCGGTTTGAATCCAAAGACGACCGTCTTGATCGAAATAGAGTCCATCGGGGCTGGAAAAGATATCGCCTTTGATGTCACCCTTTAAGGTTTCATTCTCAGCGGAAGGATCACCAGCCATAAGGAATATATCCCACTCAAAGCTCACAGCATCAGCACGGTTGTTTGCCTCAGCTATCTTAACGATGTGGCCGTGAAGGTTAGCTTCCCGCGGGTTCGCAGCGTTTACAGTTTGGCGAGCATCACCATTGCCACGACGAGAGTTATTGGTAAGGGTTACATAAACATCCTTGCTTTCGGGATGAATCGCGACCCACTCCGGGCGATCCATTGGCGTCGCGCCTACATGGTCTGCTGCTGATCTAGCGTTGATCACAATATCTGCTTGATCGCGAAAGCCATTAAGAGCCGTCAGGCCGTTCTTGCCATGCTCTAAAGCGGCCCATTCACCGGTTCCATCCTCATAGAAGACCGCAACATAGAGGGTGCCCTCATCCAACAAAGCACCATTTTCCTTGCTAGACTTTTTGGGATCGTAGGTTCCTTTGGGGACAAACTTATAGATGTATTCGCCTCTAGAGTCATCACCCATGTAAAAGGCCATCTTGCCATCATCCATGACCGATGGTGTAGCGCACTCACGAACCAATCGACCCATCGCAGTTCGCTTGACAGGATCTGACTTCGGATCGAACGGATCGATTTCGACAACCCACCCAAAGCGATTAGGCTCGTTCACGTACCCCTGATGATCGAGATTTGCTTTTGGAGTCGCATCAAAGCGCTCCATCACAGTGTCCCAATCATAGCGATTCTTAGTTCCGATTCCGTAGCGCTTATGCTCCCGTCGAGATTCGAAATCCGTCTCATCTTTATTGCCAAAGTAACCTTGGAAGTTTTCTTCACAGGCGAGATAGGTTCCCCAAGGAGTATATCCCATCGCGCAGTTGTTGTAGGTACCATAAACAGTGCGACCCTCAGGATCCGCCACAGTCTTCAAGGCATCGGTACCTGCTGCGGGCCCCGTGATCATCATTTTGGTTTGGCCGTGGATTCGCCGGCCATACTTAGAATCGCTGACGATCGACCAGTCTTTGCCATTCTTTTTAACTTCAAGAACGCTGACTCCATGAGCAGCTAGCTCTTTTAGAACTTCTTCCTGTGGCCTCACCCCGTTGACTAACGTGTCACCGGCGGGGTGTAGACTCCACTGGTTGATATACTCATGGTTCATCACAAGAAGGCCATGCTCGCTGCTACCATCAATGGGGAAATAATGCATGCCATCGTGATTTTGACCAGCTTGCTTTTCTTGATCTGCCGCTGTGTGTTGGGTACTTTCAAGCATGCTCGGTGCTCCAGCAACGACCGGATCGCCCCAGCTGAAAAAAACCTGGGCATTATAGCCTTCTGGCACAGCCATCCAGTCGAACGTTTCATCAAGCACAGGATCGATCCTGTTGAAACCGAGCAGAGGTTCTTTAGGCGTTGGGTTCGGTCCGGTAGGATCAGGTTGCTCACCACCGCCTAAGCCAAGGTCTGGGTTGTCTTCGGGAGGATTTCGCTTATCATCGTCATCTTTCCCGCAGGAAGACATGACTCCACCGCCAAGAAAGCTCACTGCTGCTACAGTTGCACCACCACTCAAAAATCGGCGACGGGCAATGGGAGTATCCAAAAGATCTTTTACCTGTTTTGTCTCATTCATCCTAGGCTACCTCTTAGGGGTTATCTCTCATGTCGCTGGGTTTCTTAGCGGATTCATGTTTCGAGACAATAAAGATAGACTAAAGATATATCCAAGATCTTTTTATGTATTCTTTATTTTGGAAATTTGGCAAAACGAGTGCCTAGTCAAATTGAATTCTCGGCTAGGACAAGGAACGAGCGAGGAGACAAGTACTTGCTGGGTACGGTGACGAGCGTGTGACGAAGTCAACAACGCCAAGGCTTCAAATCGACTAGGTACTAAAAAGAAAAACCCAAGGACAGGCTTGGCTGGATATGGATCGGGGCCTTGCTAAACGTCTTGATGTCTTGGTACTCATCCTGTAGATCGGAGCTGGAAAGAGAGCCAATAGATAGATGGGTCCCACTGTTACCACCGATTTTTTGAATATACTCAAAGAACTCCACACCAAGATAGAAATTCCGGCCCAAAAAGTGATTAAATCCCACTGCAACGCTTACAAACTCCTTATCAATATTTAAATATGACTTCCCCTCGCTAATCGAGAGCGGAAAACCAAACCCGAGGGTTTGGCTATCTAAGTCCGTGTGAACTTCAAACTTACCGATAGAACCACGAATGTAGATCATGCGATATATCATGCGACGATAGGTCATATGAAGAAGGCGTTAGTCTATCTTTTGATTTTTAAAGGACGCACTGTCCGAGGAAAAGTCTAGTTTATCTTTGCCATAGGCAAGACCAAATCCCATTTGATTCACGTCGGCATCACCAAAGTAGACGGTCATGCTTGTATTCAAATCGTTTGATTTCGCTTCCAAAAAAATACTTTTTATCAGCCCAATGTCCTGACAGATGGTCTGTTCGTTACCATCAGATTGAAACGGAACCACTTCAGCACGTGCGACCGCCAGCATACTCCATATCACGGCTAAGACGAGAGCGTCCATAGACTTCAAGTTCGGCTCCTTCTGAATTGTATGTCACATTTTAATCATAGCAATATTAGCAGAAGACCACTATGTAGGAGCCTCAAAAAATATTCGGATATTCAGGCAATTCTAGACTGTAACTTAGTCTGGGAGATGTCTAGCTCGATCAGAAGGTAGGTTCCCTGGGGGGTGTTATCAAGAAATCGAATCCGCCCGTTATAACGATCTGCAATTTCCTTGACCACGGCTGTACCGGCGCCCCGACCACTGGTTTTAGACACACCCTGCGCGGTGGACACAGCATTTAGCAAAAGAACATCACGAATACTTCCACCTTCTTCAGGCTTGAAGCCTGTGCGATCGCATAGTTCCCTAACTCGCTGATCATCAATTCCTACCCCGTTGTCTCGCAGGCCTAGCAAGAGAGTTTCCCCTTTTTGTAGACACTCAAAACACAGATGAATCAATCGAGGTGCATCTTCACCTCGCTTCAAAGGCTCAACAAAGCCGTGGTCAATAGCATTGGCGAGTCCGTGTAAGAATACATTTTGAATATCGCGAACGAGCTGGGGGTTGGCGTGTTCTAGCTCACATTGAATATCTAATGCTCCAAGAGACAACTGCTTCTGCTCTAGATAAGAAAATTGGCTCAAGGTGAGATCTATGATATCCCGATAGACCTTGAACTGAGGAACAAAATTTCTTGAGTCTTTCTGTTTGAATAACACATGGTACTGCCGCTGATACTTCTTAACAATCACATCCAATCGTTCAATAATGTCATCTATCAAACTGGGTTCGAAACCTCCTAGGGACGCAATGATCGTTTCTTGGTCATGAATCAGATCCGCTATATCTGTGATACCCAAAACTCTAGCATTGCCCTTGACGGTATGCAGAGCTAGAATCACTTGAGATTTTCGATTCTCTTGCAGTCGCCACTGTCTCATTCCATCTATAAGTCTTTCGAACTGGGATAGAAAATCTTCAAGTCGCTCAGGACTAGTGATATAAGCGTTCGCTAAATTTAAGATAATCGACTGATTTTCAACTTCTTCCTTCACTTGCAGTTCCAGCATGACTTGATCTGTAACATCTTTGAAGACAATAACGATCTGCTTACAGGTGCCATCGCTTCCGGGTATAGGACTCCAGATAAAATCTAGTAGTTTTTTACCACCCTTATTGTAACAACGATTAAAAAGCTGATCACTGTTAAGTTGCCACTGAAAGTAGTCACCTCCCATAGCCATTTTAAAAACATTGATCACCGTACTCTTTCTGCCAGCACTCAAATCTATAGCATCGAGCACATCATATAGAGTTTTGATCGACTGGCCACATTCCAACCCCAAAAGATCCAAGGTAGTGGGGGAAAAATCATTGTCAATACTGAGATCAGATTTCACTAAGATAATCCCATGGACCATGTGAGTGATGATGTTTTCAATCTTGCGATTTTGGCTTTTGATCACCTTAGACCGACGCCTCAGCTGGTACCAAGATAACGACACGATCCCCAGGATTGAACCGATGGCATAGATTAAGATCGATTGTTTCTCATTCTCTTTCTCTAGAATTGTACGTTCAGCCCTTTCTCGATCTACGTCATAGGTGGTCCGATACTTGATTTCTTGTTCCTGCCGGTTGACGTCTGCATAGATCTCGTAACTTTTTCGATGCTTAAGCGATGCATCATAAGCAGCCTCAAACATACCCTGCTGGGCATAGGCTTCGTGCTTTAAGCGATAGATGTTCACTCGATCCAAAAGGTATTCATTTTCATCCTTAAAAAACTCTTCTGCCGTGGAGAGTGACTCTAGAACAGCATCGAATTCCCTAAGATTAAAAAGTGCTTCCGCAAGACTAATTGCCGTTCTGGCACTCATAACCCGATTGTCCAGCAACCTAAATAGCCTAATGGAGTCTCTGAGATTTTCTGTAGCAGCCTCATGCTCCTTAAGAGCGATCAAGGCTAAGCCCTTACCCTTTCGTACATAGGCCATATCTAGTTTGTCATCAATGGATTTGGCAGTTGCAAAAGCCTTGTCAAAGTACTTTAGAGATTTTTTGGGATCATTCCGTCGAATGGTATCAGCAATGTTATAAAGCAAAAGCCCCGTAAAGAACGTGCGATCACTACTCTCGAAGTATTCGAGGGCTTCAAACAATATTTTTTGCACGGTTTCCGTGTCTCCTGATCGAGAGTACGGCAATGCTGTATTGTTTAAGGTGTAGTAGTAAAGGTCCCCTCGATCGGATTCAAGCTGCTGGTAGGCCAGCTTTGAACTTCTTATGGACTCAGCAATTTTCCCAGTTTCATAATATAAGATTGCTAGTTGACTATATGCATAGCCCATGGATTTTGAATAGGGACCCAACTTGGCAAGCTCTACGGACCGCTCAAGCTGTTTCCTCGCTTCTTCTGCTTTTCCCCTTAGCTGAAAGCTCACGCCCAGAACTGCCGTAGCCCAAGCCAATTCTTCTGGATAGCGAAACAAATCATCATTTTCGATCAGTTCTTTTGCGAGGGTTTGCCCTTCAGCGCTTCGTCCCAGAAAAAGCAAGCAGCGAATTTTGATGATCTGGCCTCGAAACCATGCCTTGCGATCAGCTGTTTTAGCCTCCGATAGAAGTGGCTCAATTTTATAGATAAGCTTTCCGGGGTCGCCAAAGATTTCACCCTCCAAACCAATAACCTGTTCGAAGAGCTTCGAGTTGTCTCTCGCTGAAGCAATCTGAGCATGAATCAGCTTACCTACAACTATGAGTACAAGGAGATACCAGCGCAATAAATACCTCTAGGTATATTACCCAAGATTCAGCATGGGCCATTCGCTTAGATATCGGTGATATATGGCAGGCGTTTACCTATCAATTGAGTAAGGGTTCAGTACTTTTCTGAGAGGGACTAGGAGTAGGATCGCGCGCCTCCTAGTGCTCGCTCCTTAGCCGGCAATAACTGCGATCCGGCGGCATTAAACATACTAAATAGTAGGATAACTCTTCTCTTGATGAGCGATTTGCGCATCAAGTTTTTCCTTTAAATCCATCGATAAAAGAGCTAATTTCTGAAGCCCTTCAGCAATATTCTCGATTGCGGATACCAAGTGATCGTAATTTTCATCTGACATAAGACATTCCTTTCTCTCAAAACAATTAATTGTCACGTGTTCCAGATTAAGTAACCTTAACCCAACCCGCAATACGCAATTTTATTAGTTTTTAGACTGTTTTTTATGATTATTTTTACGGAAGGGTAATAAACTCAAGCATAAAAACCCCCATTTTATTGGTAATCTAACGCACTCTGGGGAGGACTGCCTCGAAAGCTTCAGGTAAATATTTCTTAATACAAAATATGTTACACTCATCATTTTTAGGGAGCTAGCACCATCCCTTTTGACCTATATCAATTTAAGCTAAATAAATTCAAAGATATTGCGAAAAGGCGTTAAGGATCGAAGGACCAAAGGAACTGAAAGTCGTAATAACAGGAGCCAGCCTCTCCTAGATCGAGGGAACGATCAACATATGGCAGCTGCCCGAAGCATTGCAGTATTGGTGATTCTGCTTTGCAGCTGGTCTCTATGGGGAGGAGACCAACCATTTATCGATTGGAAAGTATTCGTCAATGCTCATGAACGAAGTGATCTGTCATTCCAATTTTCTTGGCGCCAGCTCCCCCAGGAGTTTGTAGAGCCTGAGATAAGATACGTTGGAACATTTCGATTAGGAGAACGGACTAGCCAGGAAAACCAATACCTCGTGCTCCCCCCACATTGGCTAGACTACCAAGTAAAAATCAATTCTTATGTTCTCCACAGGGGGCGAACTGATCGATTTGTGGGCAATATTTATCGCTATCAAACTTTCGTGGTACCCAGCCCAGTTTTAGACGTTCAAAATACCATTACTATTACAGCCCGCGGCAGTCGACAGTTTGGAGGCTTTCGCGGAGAGAATCCACTGATCACAAACGACCCTGAAGATCTCTTCAAATATCGTGTGTACAACAGCTTGCTAAATGATGTCCACTACCCTATCGCCATATTTAGCTTTCTGCTAGGCTGCTTCTCCCTGATGCTTCTTCGTATAAGAGAATACCGAACAGTTGCCAACAGCCTTTTGGTATCCTATATATTTATGTCTATTCCCTATATCGCTCTCGCAACAGATATCTATACCGTCACCAACTGGGGAGCGACCTTTCCTTTCAAGTTCCAGCAAGCGTTCCAGGTAGCCATGTGGCACTCGGTTATCCTTTTCTTCTTGATAAAAACCGGTAAACAAAGTCAGCGCCTCCTTGCAGCTCTCCAACAAAAGCGATCGTTTATAGTCATCTACGGCATACCACTAGCCCTTCTGTCGATCGCCATCGGTTCTAGCGATGAACTTTTTTTCACTCTAACTAGCATCTACTTCCCCCTTCTAGTGATCGTCTCCATCGCAGTTCTCGGACTGATGAACACCCGAAGCCCACTGTTCTACTCCTATCTTGTCTGTGTCATAAGCTCTCTAGTTGGTATCTATGCCGAAGTTTTCCACTCAAATTTCTATCCATTCGCCTATGGCTTCTTGGTCATTAATATTAGTGGCTTCTTTGGAATGATCGATGATATTCATCGCAATGCTGTTCTCAATCGCATGGTCAACAAGCTCGTTAGTCGGTTTGTCCCTGGCACTGTTTACGATCAAATCTACGATCTTATGAAAGGCGGTGTTTCTTATAGGCAGGTTTTGAACGAGACCCGGGGAACGTCCTCCCTATCCACGGTTTTGATTGATATCTGTGACTGGGGTAAGTTGAATTCTCACATTTCTTCGACGATTCCGGTTGATCTGGTCAATCGAGCGAGAATCTTCGCATTTGCAGAAATTCAGCGAGTTATGGAGAATCACCACCTGGAGCTAATCAAGACTTCCGGGGACAATATGCGCTTCTGTGGTGGTCTATTCCTCATATGCAAGGAACGAGAAAAGGTCATTGCCACCCGCACCGTGTCTGCGATCAAACAACTGCTTCAAGAGCACAACCGCATCAATGCTGAGCTTCGTAAACAGGACCTGCCCGTATTGGAGATCAAAGTTTCGGCCACATTTGGTATCACGACATATGGTATCGAACAATACACCAACCGCAATCAATTCGACACTCAAGGTCATGCTGTGAACGCTGCTTATCGAATCGAAACAGGTATCGATAGCGGCTTCTATGATTCGTACGGACGGAATGTAGCTGCGGTGTCCCAGGATCTTGTCAACCTCATCGATGACATGAATCTACTGGATGCATTTTCAGGCAGTCACGAGATTGTTGATAAGCATGGGATTAAGTATCACTGCCACATCCTTCGAAAATCGGACGAAGAGGTTAGTCTCTCAGATTTTACTACAGCCATGGGAAATTTTTTCAAGAAAGCCGATCCCCAATCCACACCACCACCAAAACAGTCGCCGCACGCAGAATCCATAGAAGGTTCCGATAAGCGCGCCGTATCTCGGGAGCGAATCTACATTGGAGAAGACTTTCAGGTGACATGCCACGGACAGAATTTCGAAATTACCGGTCTAGTTCTCGACTACAGCAGCCAGGGGATCGCCATCCTCTTCGATAAAGATCAGAATGTGAGTAATGCATTGCTAAACTATCATGTACAACTGTCCTTTCAGCTAGCCGGCCAGACCTTCACGGGTGAAGGTGACATTCTACGCTACGAAGAAAAAGACATCCGAGGAACCAAATACGATCTCTTAGGCCTACGCATCAAGAGTAATGCAAGTGACTCCCGTGAATATCGCTATTCGATCCAGGATCACGGAGTTCACCCCACCATGACCTGTAAAAATCCCTTCTCTTTTAAAAACAATCTTAACTTTCTGGTGTCGGATCTGTCCTCACATGGCATCGGTGTGATCGCTCGGAACCAGGGTAGTTGCCTGCTTATGGGAATGAAGGTTAAGATCCACGTGGTGTTCCCCTTCACAGGAGCTATTGAGTGTGATGCCGAGGTCATCCATATTACAGTGGTGGCCCAGAACGAATTACGAGTCGGCCTTCGTATCGATAGCTCCATTGATGACTACCAGAGACAAGCAGCCCACTTCTTGATGTTTGATAGCGGTGATGAGATCACCCTTCGGGAGTTGCGTAGACATGGTTTTCATATTGATAGTGTGGCGGCTCACCTTAAATGTCGCTACCCACAAAACGAGGCCGACCTCGATCAGATCTTTCGATTTCGGCTAAAAGTGATGCATGGAATGGGTGAATGTCTCGATATCACAGACCCCAATAAGATGGCAGACAAATACGACGCCTTTTCGCGGCACATAATGATTTTTCACAAGGATAAGCTCGTCAGCACTGCACGAGTCGTGTTTAATGATGGCCAGCGATCCAGAGTGGAGCACCTCCACTATAAGGCTGAAATTCCAGACTATATCTTCGATGAAAAATTTGTAGAGTTTTCTCGTGGCTATGTTGATGAGCATTATCGGGGATCTGACGTTTATCTCACGATGGTCTATCACCTGGGCCGCATTGCACTTGAAAGCGGCAATGACTATGTGATTATTAGCTGCAACGAAGCTCTATTAAACAAATTTTATTCACACTTTGGCTTCAAAGTCGTCGGTACTTTCTCCAATAGCCCAGACAAGTGGCTCTTGTGTTATGCGAACATGCGCGCCATCGTTGAAGGCCGCATTGTGAACCCAACTGGATGGGCCTTAGGCTACGGAGAATTGCATGATTATCTTATGAAGCAGAATAAGTTAAACCGCAAACTGATTGGTACTATGAGCAAAGGGATGCAAAACAATCTGAAGCCTCTGATTCTTAACAAAATCAAAAAGAGTCGCGCCTCCTAGGGTAAACAGACGAGACCCAGATGATTCAATGGTTATGACAGATTCGGACTAAACGTAGCAACAAAGTAAATGTATCCCCCTTAACGGACGAGGGAAAGTGGATCTTCTTCAATTTCATTGAATCTCACAGCCAGTGAGCGATAGCCTTGGCCGATGGCTAGGCAGCACTTCATGGTGAATCGTTTCGCTAAGAAAGATCACAAAACGACCCATTTCTGGTTGAATGGTAGCAGCTTCCACCTCAGGATTATCTTCCCGATAGATGCGCAGCTGACCCCCATCAGATTCACCCCAGTCGTCGTTGAGGTAAACGATGAGAGAGAGTAGCCTAGCATTTCTGCCCTGAAAACTATCCACATGCTTCTTGTAGAACGCACCAGATTGATACATCGCAAAGTGCGACTCAAAGCCATTAATGGGTAGGAACATGGCTCGTTTCAAAACCATCATCAGGTCCCAGGACCGTTGCAAATAGATACTTTGCCAAGGACTTGCTTGTAGCGGGTCCAGCCAATGAATCTGATCCTGCCGAACCCGCGTATCCTTTAAGTTCTGAAAGCGATCACCGACCCGAGCCTGATAAAACCCATCCCCCTGGCTATTAGTGTAGATTGCCAGAGCTTCCTCTTTCAGACCACGGCATAAGTCGGCCTCGAAATAGCCGGCACCTGCATACCATCCGTAGGCCTGTAAGGCTTCGACGATTTCAGCACCAAATTCTTCAGGACGTTTCACTTTTGACAATAGTTTCTCCCTAGCAATTGCCCTATTTCCGGATGGCCGCTGTGTTGTAAATTGCTTCATATGTCCTAAAATGCATCATCGCGATGCACACTAGGTGCTTTGTCATAATGTTTATCTAATGAGCAACAGATTGCTCCGCACGATGGATTTGATAGGTGATGCAATGGAGGGCACCGCCGCCCTTGATCACTTCGCTTGCATCGATCCAATGAACCTTAAGACCCAGCTCTTCCAGCCGAACTTCAACCCCTGCTTCTATTTCGGTCATCAAGCCTCTCGTAAAGCCGAGCTGATCGAGATGATCGGGGAACTGGTATCGCGGCATAAGGATGTCATCTTGCAACAAGACACTATTGATGTAGCTGCTTAGTACCTCGCTGGTAAAAAGGGGTGTTACAATCCTAACTACCTGAAACTTATGCTCTAATTGCTCTGCAACCGCATCCATCTTGTGGGCCAAGTGCAAGATCCGCTCAGCTGTGACGGGATCGAGGGAGCTGGTTTTCTCTAGGATCAAGTCTGGGATCTCCGCTACCAGTACCACGTCCTTGCTTACGACTTTCAGATACATATCAACATGCTCGTGAGGAGGGTCTTGAAAGTAGTAGACTGTCTCGCAACCGACTTCACTTTTGAGTGCTTGAATAAGAACCTGATAGCCCCCCTCGTCGACAATCAAAGATGTACTATCAGCACCCATAAAGCAGTCTTGGCCATTGCTCAGAAAGTTACCCCCGTCTAACGAAAGAGGTATTTGAATCACCGATTGGGGACAGGTTAAAGCCAGCTGATGGCTACCTAAGTCCTCAACATGAAAGTCTTCTTTATAGCGAAAATCGATGATTTCGTTCACTGAATGCCCCATCATGGAGCGACTCGATTGAATGCCCAAGTAGTCCCTGACCCAGATCGATTCATGGGCAAATGGGATCAATTGCAGCCGTCCTTTTTCAATCTCTGCGGCAAAGTCCTTGAGCTTGTGATCGCTCCCCTCTTCCGGAATCTGGTTCATTAAGATTCCAACATCGTGCCCCAAAGTAAGAGCTTTCTTAATCAACGGCAGCCCTTCTGGATAGTCTAGTAAGAATTCACTCAGGATCAAAAGTGAGACTGGACTAAATTCAGCGATAGGCCGGCGAACCAGATTCTCAGTTGGCTCCATCATGCCCCGCACCGACCACGATAACGAAAGGCCTACCGATACACCTAAGGCTACTACCGCTGCGAACATCCATTTCATGAATGCCTGTCTCCTCGTAATTGGTCATCTCTTCCGTGAGCTGACCTGCACGATTTAGGCCATGGTGGTTGATCTTACCAACGGGCTTCACAAAGCTCCTTGAAACTCTGTGACAAACAGCCGCTATTATCAGCGTGCTAGAGTTTCTCATCATGACTGACTCATGGAATCCGATGGTAGGATAAAGCACAAGGAGGATTCATGCCCCTATTTTCGCTGAAGGCTCATCTGGCGATTCTATTACTTTTTTTAAGTGGTCTTTCCCCCATCGATTTTGGGCAAGCCATGACCCTCCACATCCAGACGAATCAGGATTCCCAAGGTGTGGATTACGAATATTTCAGATCCCAGGTCATCGAGCCCTTTAATCAAGCTACAAATGGTCGGGTTAAGATTGAGCTGCACGGTTCAGACAAGCCTAAGGTTGATATTTATGGTGCTTTTAATGCCGCCCGGTTCGGCGAGATTGATGGCTTTATGATGACTCCCCAGTACTGGAGCCACGATCCTGTTTTTTCTATGATGGGTTCATTGGTCGCTGCTTGGGATTCTCCCTTGAGCTATCTAAACTGGCTGGAACAGCACAATGGTATTCGCTATCTTGAAGACGCCTATCAGGAAAAAAATCTGCGTCTTGTAGGCTATACTGTAAACAATATCGAATCGATTGTATCCCGGGTGCCTTTACGCTCGGTAGACGATTTTAAAAATCTCACAATTCGTACCCCCCGAGGTATCGTCTCAGACTACTTTCAGAGTTTAGGTGCTAACACCAGGCCCATCGAACTTCCAGAGGTAGGAGAGATATTAAAACGGGGCGCGGTGGATGCCTGTGATGCATCCAATGTTTCAGTAAACCGGCGGCTCGACCTCTACAAACATGCAAAATATACCAATTACCCTGGCTTTCATTCTATGCCACTGATCGATTTTGTTTTGCGAGACAAAACGTGGCAAAGCTTGAACGAAAATGACAAAGCCATTCTCACCAAGCTTTTGAGGGCTTGGCGCTGGAACTATCCCAAGATGATCATAGCTCGCGCTAAATCCGATCTTGAAGAACTAAGAAAACAGGGAGTAGAAGTTATTTCATGGTCGGACGACTCTATCATTGAAGCCCGACGAAAAGCGTTTCCTATCTGGAAAAAGTATGGCGAGAAGAGTCCGAAAGCCCGCCAGTTACTCGACGCGATCACTCAATACCTCAAGTCCGAGAACAAACTCTAGTTGAGTCTGCAAACCAATCTGTCACATGATCAACAAACAACCGAGTCTTACGCGGCAGCTGCTTTCTTTCTGGGAAAACTGCCCAGATCGATGCGCGATCTGGAACCCACTCTTGCAAAACAGGTTCTAATAAACCATCGCGCAGGGCATCTTCCACGAAGAATCGGGAAGCATAGATTATCCCTGCACCTTTAATCGCACCTCGTACGAGAGACTTGACCGAGTTGCTGCGAATTTTCGCTGTGATACCAACATTGAACCGTTCCCCTGACTCAGGGCTAGCAAACTGCCATTGGATCGGTTTATTTGAATCTGGCTGTGAAAATGCCAGACCTAAGTGCTCGCTCAGTTCGGATGGATCTTGAGGCCTTCCCATCTTGGAAAAGTATTCAGGAGATGCCAGCAGATGATACTGGGTTTCAAGGACTTTTTTCGCAACCATTCCCCCATCCAGCCTCGACGAAAGACGTAGCGCTAAGTCAAATTTCTCCTCGATAAGATTGATCGTTCTCGTGGAAAAATCGAGGGTCAATTGAATATTTGGATACCGATTAGAAAACTCGGTGATGCTTTCCATCAATAAATCTTCACCCACTCCCAGAGGAGCACTGATTTTTAAGATGCCCCGCTCGCCATTCTGAAGCTCAGTAAAATAGCGATTTTGATCTTCTAAGGAGTTGACGAGGGGCTTCATTGTTGCATAGTATTGCTCACCAATCTCCGTTAAATTAAGCGATCGAGTCGACCGGGCTAGCAGCTTGATTCCCAGCCGCTCTTCTAGTCCTTGAATTCGCTTTGTCACATGGCTGGGAGAAACGCCCAAGTGTTTTGCTGCTTTAGATAGGGTTCCCTGATCAACTGCCGCCAATAGCTCTAAGACGCCGTTCCACTGTTCCACTGTTCCACTTTGGCTCCTGTACTAGAGTTCGATGAGGAGCGTATTTTAGTCATATTTTCTATTATTTCTATACAGAAATTATGTTTTTCCAGTTGGCTCTCAATGGACTTATTAAGGGCTTAGCTATTCTGCAAGTACTTGCATATAAGTCTATGATCGTCTATAAGTTGGAGAATTTTGGAAACCAAAATAACCGAACCTGTCTTGGAAAAGCTAGCTTTACGAAAATGCTTTCGGTTTTCGTTTCCGAACGGCTGGTGGACTATAAATCCATATTGATAGAGAGTAATGCTGTGCAAGAAGCTGTTATTGTCATTGTTGGTTTTTTAGGAGTTGGCAAAACAACTCTTTTGACACGACTTGTTCAAGAGTATCTCAAGGCAAATTGGCAACCATATATTATTTTGAACGACTACCAGAACGCAGTGCTAGACTCTCAAAGGTTCCTTGAGTTTCTGCAACCGGACCAAATTCAGGCCCTGAGCGGCAGCTGCATCTGTTGTAGCGGGGTGGTTGAACTGCGAAGGCAACTGAACTCTATTCCTGAGAGGAAGCATGGAGTCACCTTTATCGAGGCAAATGGCACCTCAGATGCTTGCTCGTTGATGGAGTTTCTTGGGGTTGGTCTAAAGGAGCAATTTTTGCCTCCCATCCAAATATCTGTCGTTGACGTCCAAAACTGGCAAAAACGAGGCTACCACAACGAGCTCGAAGCAAATCAAGTACAAGTTTCCTCCTTGGTAGTCCTCAATCATGCAGCCAATGTTTCACCTAATAGAGTCGAACGAGTCAAGGCAGATATTGCGAGCCTTAACTCCTCAGCTTCCTTCAAGACATGGAGTGAGTTAGATAGCCTGAGCCTGCCAAACCTGAAAGCATCCAATAACTCAGCTGACCAAATGGATCATAAGAAAGCCCATTGGGCCTCTTGCTCAGTTGACTTACCTGATCCTATTGACTCCAAAAAATTGATAGGAATACTAGAATCACTTCCAGATACCATATTGCGGGTGAAGGGCTGCACTAGGATGGATCAAGACGAACATTACTCTTATTTTGAGAAGATACCTTCTGGAGACATCGTTGTCAGACCGTACAGAGGAACATTGGCATCGGGAACAAAACTTCTGGTGGTCGGCCCCGGCAGCGACCCTGAGAAGCTTAGACAAATCATAGATGGTGCCTAAAACCCACGATCCTTCGCGTCAAACAACTCACCTGATTGGTGGGAGCAAGAATTTGAACCACGACCAATGCAGGAATCCTTCAACTTTTCCGAAACAGTCGTAAGAAATTGATCTGGATTCGACACATAAAAGTGAATTTCGTTAAAACTTCGCTCGATCCCATAAAGGCCTTTGATCGATCTATTCTCTTGAAATCTAATGCAGACGTTCGGCTTTTCCAGACCAATAGACAGCCGACCAAGCCCCTCTGGCACTTGCTCTTGTTTTTTGCGCCAATCTTGCTCCCATGAGGACTTAGGTTTAAAGTTAGATCTAGACACCGACTTGATGGCTGAGAAGGGAATAGATCCCTGCCATCGTGAAGATATATCTATATGAATTCCGTCGGCATACACATGATAGCCACCCTCCTTGATTCTCTGGTAATCTCCTAAGAACCAAATAATCCCGTAAAGGCTCATTGCAACAATCACGATCTGAACGGTCGACAACAAGGGGCTGGGTTCCCATAGATATTGTATAATAAAGTGAATCAAAGGGATTTCAACTAAGGTTGCGAACCCAACAAGGCTTATCAATACTTGGTACTGACTTCCTTCCAGAACGTCAAAGCGACTTAAATCATCAGAAAGGGGGCTCCTGCGCAGCAATCGCCACACCCCCTTGAGATTTTTAGCCTCTTCCATAAACATTTGCATGAAATCAATCCTCCCAAATACCAGCTCACAAAGCAACAATTGGATCTGAACAAGTCACCCCTTGTTCGTCAAGTTCCGCAAACCGATAGGAGAATAACATATTTAGGGGAGCAAACCTATGAGACAAGGCTTGGTTAAAAAAATGCGAGGAGATGGTACAAACCGTCGCATCACCCAGTCTTTGTCAGAGATTCGGGTCCATACAGCTCAAGGAGTTTTTCTTTAAGAACCTTGTGCTTTAGAGGTTTACCTAGAAAGTCATCCATTCCAGCATCAGCGCACTTCTCACGATCTTCCTTCATCGCACTAGCGGTTAAAGCTATAATAAAGGGAGCTGACTCTCCTAGGTTTTCCTTTATCCGACGGGTGGCTTCAAAACCATCCATCTCGGGCATGTGACAGTCCATCAAGATCAAGTCATAGTTTTTCTGCTTAACTTTGACGAGTGCTTCATGGCCGTTCTTAGCCTGATCTGCATCCAAACCAAGTTTCGCCAGGTATTTTGTGAAGATCTCTCGGTTCAACTCATTGTCGTCAACCACAAGAATTTCTAATTCGGAATAGACACCTACTCCACTGCGATCAATCAGCCTGCTTTGTGGCGGATCAATTTTGGGAGCAGGTAGATTTACAGTAAACGTGGTCCCTACCTTCAACACACTTTGAACATGGATGTAGCCGCCCCATTGCTTGACAATAGCTTGCGAAATGGCTAGACCAAGTCCCGTTCCACCAAAGGCTCGGGTTGAAAGCTCGTCTGACTGTGAAAAAGCAGCGAATATCTTAGGTAGCTTCTCTGGGGCAATGCCGATGCCGTTATCTGTGATTGCTAAGCAAACCCATCGTTGGTCGTTTCGAATCTCCTCGTGGTAGGACATCACAACCTGCCCTTCTTGGCAGAATTTGATGGCATTACCAACCAGATTAAAGAGAACTTGCTTGAGGCGATAGGGGTCGCCATTTGTCCAACCGAGGCTTTCGCCATTGGTGCTAAGTATCGTGCCGTTATTTGAGGCCTTGGGCCCTAATGCTTGCAGCACTTCTTCCAGCAAGACATCGATGCTAAAAGGAATATTTTCAAGGCTAAGCTTGCCGGCCTCGATTTTCGAAAGATCCAAAACGTCATTGATGATCGCTAGAAGTAGATCCCCAGAAGATTGAATCGAAGCTAACTGCTTTTGCAAGATCGGGTCTTTCACTTCACTGAAAATGATATCAGCCATTCCTATTATCGCATTGAGAGGCGTACGAATCTCATGGCTTATGTTAGCAAGAAATCGAGATTTTTCCTCGATGGCGACTTCAAGTTTTTTACCTCGAATCTCGCTTAACTGTAGCAAGTGCCTTGTTCTCATGGTTGATGCGTACGCTAGGGAGCTTAGGAAGCCTATAATAGCACCTAAAAATATGACAAGTTCGGGGTAATTAGTATCGATTTCAGCCATTAAAGCTGGTGACGCACTAAAGTAAAGCGACCAGCGAACCTCATCCCTTTGGTATTGCCTAAAGGTTGATAGGTACAGTGGGGATTGAGCGTTCTGTAATCGAGGTTCTTGATAAATGATGTGGTCCCGATGGTTCCTAACAGTCAATGCAAAATTTCGGTCTTCGGACCGGGATGATTTTGACAGATCTTGGAACAATTTTTCGGGATTAATTTTATATAACAGATGATACTTTCTACCCGATCTCTGATCAAATACAGTGGCTAGCGCTGCCACTGAGGTTTCATCAGCAGTAACAACTAGCCGAGCACCAGGACGGTTATAGGAATCAAACGATAGGCTCTTAGTGAACCCGCGACCTTTTGGAAATGATGCAAGGATCTCTCCTGTATCGTCTAGGAGATAGATAGCCTCCAGCTCTTGAAAATCTAATACGTAGTCTTTAGCATCAGCCATCCACGATTCAAGAGACTCTACCCCACGCCTACCTAATCTTTCCGACTGCCTTTGAAAGGCTAGAAGACTTTGCGCCATAGTCACGTCGAACTTTGAAAGTGAGGCATCTGCGGAGCGTTCTAAAAAAGCCCCTAACTTTTTTTGTTCTGATTCTGCAAACTGAAGCCCGAAAAGATAAAAGCTCAAAAACACTGCCCAACCAAGAGCAATAGCAACGCGACTCGATTGCCTAAGGTCGATCCGCCTTAAGTTTCCAATGGAATGAGCTAAGCTCAAAACAAGAAAACCACTGGATGTGTGGATTGCCATGTTCGTATATTTCTGCCAGCCAAACACCGGGTCCACAGACATCAAATAACCGAGAAATGGTGGAGCTGCAAGAAACATCACAATCGTCGACAAGGTGGATTTTAGAGGCACTCTTTTTTTTCTATTGGGATAGCACGACTGTACCAACAGAAGGACACTCATAATCGCAAAGCACATGGCCGTATTTGGAGCCATGCGCCCAGGGTAAGATGTCTTAGTAGTGATATAGTGGTTCATAAACATTTGATCGATGCCGAAATCTTGCGACCAAAGATACTGTGCAATGGTCATCAGAGCAAGTGCAGCGAGGCATAACCCAGTGAGAAGCCCAACCGTCCGGAACTTAGAATGGAGGACTAGCCCTATACTCAGTAGAGTGAATCCAAGGGCTGTGTTGTATTGCATGGGCACAAACTGCGAGCTCACTTGTATCAAGGACCTTGACTCCAAGTGCCAACCCAAGATCACAGCCCCACCCAGAATCAAAGTCAGAAATGCAGCTAGCTGCTCTAGTGGCAACCATCGCTTAATGACGTTGTCCCTGAACCTATTCATCTCACTGCCTTGCAAAGGCTAAAAACATACTAGCAAGTAATGATCTAGCCGTGATTTTGTGAATCGACCGTCACGTGCCACATCCTTACATCGGTAAAGGATCTATAAAACAGAGAAGAAATTTTCTAATAGTAATTAAATAAAGGCCCTAGCTCACCGACACAAGGGCAGCTAAACGAAGACCAGCAGAGCCTCTGACATGAGATTTTTGATTATCGATGACGACTACGAGGACATAACAATTCTAAGACGCTTACTCACGAGCCTTAGTCGTTCCAACGTTGTCGACTCATCCCTGGGGTATCAACCAGCTAAGGCGATGATCAAAAACAATCAGTACGATCTCATCTTTATTGACTTTTTCCTGACAGAAGAAACTGGCGATCACGTTGTCCAAATGATTAGGGAAAACGGATTTAGAATGCCAATCATCTGCATCTCCGACTCCTTCGAATCAAGTGTCGAGAAACTTTCTCGTTGCTCCGGAGCTACAAGCTTCGCCTTAAAAAGAACCATTGACGAGGAAACTTTACCCATATTTATTGCCAATGCAATGAAGGCAGCTCAGGAGGCGGCGTCATGGACGACCCAAAAAATCCAGAACGTCCCGTAGTTCTCGTTGTCGAAGACGACGATGCCCAGCGAGAACTACTGATAGGTCGGCTGGAAAAACAAGGCTATGAGGTAAAGGAGGCTGCCAAAATCGAACCGTCGCAACCAAATTATTTCTTAAAAAAAGACCCCCAGGAGCAAATGCTCTGGAGGTCCTCCAAGATCAGAAGATTATCAAATTAGAAGCGATTTCCGAAACCAGGTTCGCTGCCTATAGTTTTAACAAAACACGTAGCACTAACCTTTCTCCCACATCACCTTATCAATCGTGATTGTCAGAGCATCACTGGTGGTGATGAGAAAGGGAGTGTCAACTCGATTCCATTTAACACCATCAAACTCACTCAGGGGAACAGTCACCGTCTGCCAGCCTTTGCCAGCGATTTCATTCAATCTAGGTGTTAGATCGATGGAACCGATACAAGGGTAGACACAGTCAATGCGAAGTTGAACATCAGCTGCGGGAACCTCAGGCAACTTCGCTTGAAAACTCAGCTTGCCAGCCTCAGCGAAGGTCTCAAGATTCCTTCCAGCGCCATCAAGACTTTGGAAATAGACTTGGCCTAAGCCTTTAAACACTAACTGCCTCGCTGCCCACTGAATGCCCTCTTCGTTGTCCACGGGGGTCACAACGATAGATGGGGTTGAAACCTCATCAGCTCGCACTTGAATACCTAGCCAGTCATTGAGAGGGTCACCAATAAACATCCCCCAAGGCTCTTGGGTCTGACCTTCGTCGTGAACCCTCACCTCGTCCTGAACCGGGCTACTGCTGTCTTGGCCACAGCCAAAATCTCGGCTTGGCTCTGGTAGTTTAGCCAATGTCGATGACTTGCCGTATTCCAACCCAAAGCCATAGGGAAATAACGGGTCATAAGCTTTTTCACCTACATTCAAGGGTGTCTGACAAGGTTCCTGGGGCCAAGAAAAGCTCAACTTCCCAGTAAAGTCATAGTTGACACCACCTTCAGGCCCTTGAAAGATCACATCGGTGATCCCTTCAGCTTCACTTCCTGGTAACCAAGCAGCCACAAACGCATCCGAAAGATTGATTTCCTTGTTGGCGTAAAGTGGTCGGCCGCCAAGATAGATGGCAACAGCCGGAACTCCACTGGCTTTGACCCGTTTCAATACTTCAAGATCTTCAGGGTGAAGCTTGGCAAGCTCTAAAGTATCAGCAGCACCCAGATCCCCACGGCCTTCAGCATAGGGCGTTTCTCCAATCACGACGATAGCTACATCATGGGACTTGCGATTGATTTCGGAGCCATCTTGATCAAAAGTAACCGAAGTAGAGACGGATCGAATGGCATCCAGTACCGTGGTAACCCCAACGTAGTCGTCCTTGCTATTTTCCGTTCCCTGCCAACTAAGTGTCCAACCGCCAGTTTGATTGGCTTCGCTATCGGCACTTTTACCAGCCACCAAGACCCGAGCACTGCGTGGTATGGGTAGAAGATTGCGATTGTTTTTCAAAAGGACCAATGATTTTCGAACAGCTTCCCGTGCGACATTTTTATGTTCGGTGGCACCAACTGTCCCCGCGGTAACTTGAGCCGTGTCTGCCAAGCGTTGAGAGGGCTTGGGCCGATCGAACAATCCCGCCCGCATCTTGACTCGCAAGATTCGTCGCACAGCATCATCGATGCGGCTCATGGGAATCTTACCCCCCTGCACTTGAGCAATCGTATTTTCAATAAAGGGCCGCCATTCCGCTTTATAGGGAATCATAAACAGATCAATGCCAGCCAGCACAGCCTGAGCACAGTCACTATTACTACAGCCTTTTACCTGACCAATGCCATTCCAATCGGAAACCACCAGCCCATCAAAACCCATTCGATCTTTCAAAACGTCTTGAATAAGGTACTTGTAGCCATGGACTTTCTCACCATTCCAACTGTTAAAGGTGATCATCACGGACTGCACCCCGGCAGCCAAGGCTGGAAAGTAGCCACGCCCGTGAATGTCCCGAAGCTCCGCCTCGGAAACTTCAGTGTTCCCTTGATCCTTGCCCAGATTGGTGCCACCGTCGCCAATAAAGTGCTTAGCTGTGGCGATGACGCGCCCTAATTCCAGAGATCCTTGTAGCCCCTTAACCATTCTGCCGGCATAATCTTCAACAAGATCAGGAGACTCGGCATAACCCTCATAGCTACGGCCCCAACGGTCATCACGAACCACTGCCAACGTTGGTGCGAAGGTCCAATCGATTCCCGTCGCTGCAACCTCGCGCGCCGTGATCTCACCTATTTTTTCCATCAAATCTGGGTCGCGAGCAGCTCCTAAGCCAATGTTATGGGGAAACAAGGTGGCCCCACGCACATTGTTGTGACCATGGACCGCATCGGTACCCCAAAGAATGGGAATCCCCATATTGCCATCAGACTCATCCATCGATGCTGCCCAGTACTGATCCGCCAGCGCGAGCCAGTCACTCACCTGAGCTTGCTTATCGCCACCAGGAAATGAGCCGCCACCGTTGAGAACTGAACCAAGATGAAATGCTTTTACATCTTCAGCAGTGACATGCTGAATCTCTCCTTGGACCATCTGTCCCACTTTTTCTGCAAGACTCATGGACTTCATGATCTCGCTAATCCGTGCTTCCATCGCTGGGTCTTGAACTATTGCACTTTTAATCTTTGGCCAGGATTCAACTCCTGACTGTTTCGGGCTTGGCCCTGCCCCAGCCGAAAAGCTAAGGGCCAGTAGAAAACCAGTGGCTATCTTGCGTTTGATCATAGGTACTCCCTCTAGTTAGAAAATATCCCCAGTGCTCTCTGCCCAGAGCATACTTCTGGGGAACCGAACGACAGTTTCCCTGAAGATTGAAACCTCGTCCAATGTTTTGTCTTTGATAACTTTGCTATACCAGGAAACGCCGATTGTGCTAGCAGAGCCGAACCACAAAGTACTAGGTGGACGCAAAAAATAATTGAAAGGATTTCTCTTTATGGAAGATTTGTTTGCCAAGTTTTACTTGAAATAGAGCGTTTTTTCGTAAATAGCTCTCTCTTTAGCTACGGGTAGTCTTTCATCACAAAACTCCCTAGGCAGCTCAAAGTCCCTTGGGTATTAGATCTCGTACGACGATTTATTCCAACTGACTGGGTTATCGTGTAAACTAAACGGTTTTTATGAACTAGGAGCTGCTTCAGGCGTGGCCTGGATTGTGCTAAACAAAAGCAGCGCAGGGAAGAGTCCCTGTTTTGCGACACACATTTTTATAGAGGGGGCGGCATCGATGCTTCAATCATCCGATCATTTATCCATCAAATCGCCACTAGCCGGGCAAGTCTATCCGATCGAACAAGTTCCAGATCCTGTCTTCAGTCAACGTATGGCTGGCGATGGCATTTCTGTAGACCCGATCACCGACACGCTTTACGCTCCGGCCGATGGGACAGTGAGCTACATTCATCCGTCATTGCATGCTCTGACCTTAAAATCAGGGCCTTATGAACTGATGATGCACATTGGTATCGATACGGTCGGCTTAAAAGGCGACGGTTTTTCGCAGCTGGTTCAGCCAGGTGATCAGGTTCGCTGCGGTGATCCCCTGATTCGTTTCGACTTAGACAAAGTCGCCAGTAAAGCCAGGAGTCTGATGACGCAAATTTTGGTCACGGGAGATGCTCAGGTCACACCTCGGCTGCAAGGAGGGCGGATCAACGTTGGTGACGAGCTGTTCACCATCGATGGGGGAACAGCTGGCTCTGAGGGAAATCACGCAGTATCTCGGGAAAACGTTCAAAAAGCAGTTGTCAAAATCATCAACCCTACCGGCATCCATGCGCGACCAGCGGCATCGATGGTCACGGAGCTGAAAAAACTCAACGTCGATGTGACACTTCGATCGGGTGGTAAGGAGGCCAACGGCAAAAGCATTATTGCCGTGATGGCCCTGGAACTAGCCTTGGATCAAAAGTGCGAGATTGAAGCCTCTGGACCTGATGCTGAGGAAGCTGTGGCTAGGGTGCAAAACATCTTGGGAGCCTTGCACGATGACGGTAGCGAGCATGGCACCAACCAGGCGAACGCCTCAGCCACCACACCTCAAACCCCCGCGGAAAACCTTGACCCCAATACCTATCAAGGAGCAGGGATTTCAGCGGGTCTAGCGGCTGGAAAGATCTTCTGTCTTTCATCCGAAGAGCGGGAGGTTCCCCAGCATAGCAACGACCCACAAGCTGAGCAGCTTCGTCTGGATCAGGGAATCGAACAAGCGCGGCAAGATATCCAAACCCTCCACCAAAATCTGCAACGCAAGGGCCAGACCAATCGCGCCGCAATCTTTGCTGCCCATCTGGAAATCTTAGACGATCCTGAAATCCTTCACGATACCATCAGAGGCATCAAAAACGGCCAAACCGCAGCCTTTGCCTGGCGAGAGGCATATCGCAGTCGCGAGCAGGCCTTGCAAAAACTGAAGAATGAACTGCTGGCAGCCCGGGCTAATGATCTACGGGACGTGGGTCAGCGAGTTCTAAAACTCCTGCTCGATGAGGAAGGCAGCGGCTGGGACATCCCCGCAGATACCATCATTGTTGCAGAGGATCTCACCCCGTCTGATGTTGTCGGACTCGATACCGAACTCGTCTTAGGCTTTGTGACGATCACAGGTGGTCCCACATCTCATGTGGCTATTCTTGCCAAGTCTCTCGGTATTCCAGCGGTTGCTGGGGTTCGCGAGGATGTGCTGCAAATCACTCCTGGCACCACTGCTATCCTGGACGGATCGGAAGGCACCTTGAAGCTCAAGCCGTCAACAGCGGAAATTAACCAGGTCAAAGCTATTCGAGAGCAGGCGGCGCGGCATCAGCAGGACGTTCTTTCACGAGCTTCAGAAGCAGCCCTTTCTAAAGATGGTCACCAGTTTGAAGTTTGCGCCAACATAGGCAGCCTCAGCGATAGCCAGGAAGGAGTTAGGCTCGGAGCCGAAGGGGTGGGTCTGCTCCGTTCAGAGTTCTTATTCCTTCACCGGGATCGAGAACCCACTATCGATGAACAAGTCAGCATCTATAGCGATATCGGCCAGGCTCTAGGTGATCGCCCTCTCGTGATCCGAACCCTGGACGTCGGCGGCGATAAACCTCTTCCCTATCTCAAGTTCCCTGACGAAGACAATCCGTTTTTGGGAGTTCGCGGTATCCGTATCCATAGAGAAAATCCGCGGATCATCACCCAGCAGGTGGAGGCCATCTGCCAAGCAGCTCAGGACCATCCCATTGCAATCATGTTTCCCATGGTGAGCTTCCTCCACGAAATTCAAGAATTTAAGGCATTGGTACAGGGCATCTGTGAGAAAAAGTCGTGGCGCGTGCCTAAGGTAGGAATCATGATCGAAGTGCCTTCCGCGGCTCTCCAAGCAGAAGTTTTGGCACCAGAGGTGGACTTTTTCTCCATCGGGACCAACGACCTTGCCCAGTATACTTTGGCAACTGACCGCACTCATCGCCAGCTCGCAAAAACCGTGGATGGACTCCATCCCGCTGTATTGCAACTAATCGCCAAGGCTACAGCCGGTGCCAAAAAGTACGGCAAGCACGTGGCAGTCTGCGGCGGCATCGCCAGCGACTTGGATGCTGTTCCCATCCTCATGGGTCTTGGCATTGATGAGTTCAGCGTGAGCCTGCCGATGATTGGAGAAGTGAAGGATGAAATCAGGAAATTCTCTCGACCAGCCTGTCGAGATTTGGGGCAGATGGTTTTAACACTCGGCACGAGCCAAGAGGTTCGACAAGCCGCTCGGGACTTTAGGAGTTAAGGATGGAAACAGCACAAGGAAATGTTTTTAAAAACGCCTTCGATTTTCTACAGAAAATTGGGCGTTCCCTCATGCTGCCAGTAGCAATACTGCCGGTTGCAGGTATCTTGCTCGGAATTGGTGGTGCACTGCTATCCGGAGCGGATCGCGGAGTGATCACTATCGAGTCGGAAGCTCTTCGCACCTTTTTTATGATTCTTCGGTCCAGCGGTGGCCCCATTTTTGACAATCTCGCTCTGATATTCGCCATCGGTACGGCCCTCGGACTGACAAAGAACGATGGAGTATCTGCCATTGCTGCCGTGATCGGCTACGTGGTGATGCTCGGCACCACCGGGGTCGTGGGTCAGGCTTGGGGCATCGAAACCAAAACCATCATGGGAATCCAATCCATCAACACTGGAGTTTTTGGCGGTATCATCATCGGCTGTGCCGCTGCCGCCATGTTCAATCGCTTCTACCAGATTCAGCTGCCGCCTTATCTCGGCTTCTTTTCTGGAAAGCGCTTTGTACCCATCGTCACAGCATTTCTTGCCATCTTAATTGGCTTTATACTGAGTATTATCTGGCCTCCCGTGCAAGGGGTGATTGATAGCATGTCCGACTGGGCTGTTTCGGGAAATATGGCTGTAACTGTATTTATCTACGGACTCGTCGAACGCCTGTTGATTCCTTTTGGCCTCCACCACATCTGGAACGTGCCGTTCTTTTTCGAGATCGGTGAATTCGCGACCGCCTCTGGGGATGTGGTCCACGGGGAGCTAACCCGCTTTTTCAATGGTGATCCCACTGCGGGTAATTTAGGTGGTGGCTACCTCTTCAAAATGTTCGGCCTGCCAGCGGCTGCAATCGCTATGTGGCAGTGTGCCAAGCCAGAAAACAAGACCAAGGTGGGCGGTATCATGATCTCTGCGGCCTTGACGTCCTTTCTGACTGGTATTACTGAGCCCATCGAATTCTCGTTCTTGTTCGTTGCGCCATTGCTTTACGCCGTCCATGCTTTGCTTGCTGGACTCGCCTTCCCTATCATGTATTTGGCTGGAGCTAAACTGGGCTACACCTTCTCCCACGGCTTCATTGACTACACCCTGTTTTTTGCCATGGATACCAATCCAGGAATGGTTTTCATCCTCGGCCCTATCTATGCTGTAGTCTACTACGGTGTATTTCGCTTCTGCATCCAGAAGTTCAACCTCAAAACACCGGGTCGTGAAGCTGAAGGTGAGGCCTCTGCTGACCCAATTGGAAGTAGCAGCCCATCGGGCTCTGGTCAGGGTGGCCTTGTTCCCGTCGCTGCCCGGATTCTCACAGCTCTCGGGGGGGCGGCCAACATCACAGCATTGGATGCCTGCATCACACGCCTACGGGTTTCAGTGAACAGCACCGATCAGGTCGATGAGGCCACCTTAAAGGCTCTGGGTGCCAGCGGAGTTTTAAAGATTGGCAATAACGTGCAGGCCATTTTTGGCACTCAATCCGAGATATTGAAAACAGAAATCGACCGGATTATCAAAGATGGTGGCGAACCCATGGCTACTCAAGCGAGTGCAACTCAGGAGCCCATCGCACCACCAAGTCAGATGATTAGCGAGCAAGAAGCGCGTCAGCACGCCGATGCGATTCGCACGATTTTTGGCGGCACAAGTAATATTGATGACCAGGCCAGCTGTGCCCTGACTAGGATTCGCTTACGTGTGAAAGACCCTAGCCTCATCGATCAAAATCGCCTGAGTGATTATCAGGTGGTACCTTTCGATGATAAGTCCTATCATGTACTCGTTGGTTTGGGCAGCGAGCAAATCAACCGGCTCATCTAGTCCCTTTCACGGACCACAGAGCCGGCAAGTTTAGACATGATAAGCTCCCCTCTGGGAGCTTTTTTTATGACAAAGGATCGATATATGAAGCAAGAAATGACAATTTTTCCTGGCGTTAAGGCTTTGATATTTGATTGTGATGGCACCCTCGTCGATAATATGCATACTCACTTTCTAGCGTGGCACAAAGCATTTAAGGAATGGGACTGCCAATGCACCGACCAATTTCTAAGCGACATGGCAGGAGTTCCGACCCATGAAACCATAGTCGCTTACAATAGGCAATTTGATGCCGACTTGCCGGTAGAAGAATTTGCTGCATTTAAAGACAAGGTTGCTCTGGAGTTTGTCACTGACTTCGAGCCGTTTTCAGACACTGTTCAGTTGGTTAAAGACTACCATGGCCGCATGCCACTAGCGGTGGTTTCCGGTGGCCAAGCCAAGCACGTTCATGGCAGCCTTGACTATATTGGTATTAAAGAACTTTTCAAGACCATCATCACAGCCGACACAGATGTCGCGCCCAAACCTTCCCCTGATATTTTCTTGTTGGCTGCGAAGGAACTTGGCATTCCTCCAGAGCAATGCCAGGTTTTCGAAGATGCCGATCCCGGAATCCAAGGAGCCCTCGCAGCTGGGATGAAGATTACTGACGTTCGCGAGTACCGCTAGTGGGCACTACCTGGGGTGAGAAAAATAAGCTAGAATACAGGGAGAGCCTTTCTCACTCAACTTAGAGACTATTTTCATGTTCGGATTTTTTAAAAAGTCCAAAAAAATAGGGGCTGTGACAGCCCCATTGAAAGACGACGAGCCCACGGTGGCAACTCCTGCCAAAGATTATCAACAAGAGAATCAGAAGCTCAGAAAATACCTAGCGAATCATATCTACGAGAAAACCAATATGGTCGCAGACAATATGAATAAGGTCGTTGCTAACCTAAGTCAATTTACAGAGAGAAAGCAAAAAAGTCTTCAGTCTGTCATGAACCTTAAGGGTGACTTAGACGGAACCATGGAGGACCTCTCAAAATCCATGGCGATCATCAAGCAACTGGAGGAGAGCACAAGCAACCTTTCAAATCTGAAACCTATCATCAACGATCAATCCTCAGACCTTAAAAACCTAGTGACTCGGATTCAAAGCATCAATGAAATCGGAGGACATGTAAAGCTACTGTCCTTTAACGCCTCCTTAGAGGCATCCCGCGCCGGCGATGCTGGCAAGTCGTTTATGGTGGTTGCCGATGAGATTCAAAAGCTCTCGGATCAAACTAAAATCTATCTTTCTGAGATGGATGTTGCATTAGACTCATTCTCATCAAAAAATAGCATCATGAATGAATCGGTATCACAATTCGTCAATGAGGAAATTTCAGCTGTTGGCGATACCGCAACCATTCTGGAGCGGGTACTCGATGATGTTCGAGGTTTGGTTGTAGTTCTCGAACAATTTATGAACGAGGGCAAAGAGCAAGTGGGCGAGCTTCACAAGCTTCAAGATGAAAATGCCAAACGTGTAGAAAACCTTAACTACGAAATGTCGAAACTGATCGACGATACTTTAGGTACAAAAGTTGTTGACCTAAAGCCTGCAGAGGTTATCAATCGCCTGGGAAGCTACAATATTATCGATGTGCGCCGCCCGGATGAGTTTACAGGTGAGCTTAGTCATATCAATGGGGCCAATCTCATTACTATTAGTGATGATTTTAAAACTCGTCTCAAGCATCTACCAAAAGATGAGATTTTTCTGTTTGTCTGCCGTTCCGGTGGCCGTTCCGCAAGAGCCGCTCGCATTGCTCAGCTCACCGGCTTCAAAAATGTTTACAACCTAGAAGGTGGTATGCTTGCTTGGAACAGCAAGCACCTTCCTGTGGCGCGCTTGTCGAAAGCTATCTAGAAGCTATTATACTGATGAAAGGCAAGGGCCAGATGACTGAAAACCTTGATACCTGTGCTAAGAACCCGATCGTTGAAATCAAACGTGGGGTCATGCAGCGAGGGGTAACCCCCTCTCCTACCATCATCTAGACCTAAGAAGAAAAAGCAACCGGGCACTCGCTGCAAATAATAAGAAAAATCTTCTGCTCCCATAGAGGGATGAGGAATATTTTTAAACTTATCCTGCCCGAGAAGCTGGCGAGAAACCTCTTCCAAGTATTGGGTTGGTTTGCTGTGATTCTTAGTCTCTGGATAAATAGGCTTTGTTTCGATAGAACTCTTTACCCCATGGGCTTGGCTGATCCCCTGGATCATGACCTCCATTTTATGAAGAACCTTATCCCGAGTTTCTTCAGAAACCGTCCTTAGAGTACCCTCCAATATCGCTTGATTAGGAATAACATTAACCGCCGTCCCGGCATTGATCTTAGCAATGGTTAGCGCAATCGGCTCTGTAGGAGCAATGGTGCGTGACGAGATGCTCTGTAGGCTGTCAATCATTCTAGCTGCAACCAGGATTTGGTCCGTTCCAAGATGGGGCATCGCGGCATGACAACCTGTTCCCTGAATCTCGATCTTAAACTGCGTGTTAGATGCTAAGATAGGGCCGTCCTTAACCCATACAGAACCTTCAGGCGCTTCCGGCCAGCCATGCATTCCGAAAATGGCATCCACCCTTGGTTCTTCTAGCACACCATCATCACACATACGATCGGCTCCAGCACCGCCCTCTTCCGCTGGTTGAAAGATAAATTTCACAGTGCCGTGGAGGTGTTGCCGCAAGCGGCTCAAAACGAGAGCAGCTCCGAGTAGGTTAGCCATGTGCCCATCGTGGCCGCAAGCATGCATAGTGCCTTCATTCTTGGATTTGTAGGGCACATCGGTCAGCTCGTGAATAGGCAAAGCATCCATATCACCTCTAAGGCCTATGGTAGACCCAGGCTTAGCGCCTTTGAGAATGCCCACCACCCCAAGTTTGCCAACGCCTTCCTGGATTTCGATACCATCGATTTTTGCCAATGCTGCTGCAACCCGTTTGGCTGTATCCACCTCTTGCCAAGTTCTTTCTGGGAACTGATGACACTGATGGCGAAACCCTATAACGTCATCGAGGCAATGATTGACCTCATCATCGACCAATCTCTTTAAATCTTCTCGGATCGAAATCATAGCACCCCTTTCAAAACAAGAGTTATCTGCCATATTAGAACGGCCTTAAACCTACTTGCCTCGATGATGATATGCAAGAAGGTATTGCCTAGATGATGGGTGCTAAGGGATTGAAAGAGTCTATATGGCCAATCAGGCCCTACACAATGCTGTGAGATATAATTTATTCGTCCAGGAGAAAAAGCCGTGGGCGGTTTGCCACTCAGTGGTTATACCTGAGATTCTTCCCCTGCGACACTTACGCTTGAGTTTCTGATAAGCATCATCCACATAATTTGTATTACCTACGAAACCCAGGACGACAAATTGCTCGCTATAGGCCTTAATAACCTTCGTATTCTGAGTGCCTACGGTTTCGAAATCACTAACATGATATTGATGAATGCTATAGGTACAGCCGCTTAGTCCTAGCATCAGTAGTAAAAAACACGTTCGATAGGTCATGCAGCTTTCTCCTAAACACAGTAGCCTTTTGCAGTAATCTGACGTTTCATCACAAGACCGATAAAGTAGTTAAAATTTTCATCCTTAGTAAGAATTCCTTGGATTCGTTTACCATTACATTTCTCCATCAGTCTTGCTGTAACAAGGTCTGCATAATCATTGTCAAAGTTAAAGCCAAATATGATCCACTTGGATGCCTGCGCCGACACCATATTTTTTCGCTTTTTGGGAATCGGCGTGAGGGAAACACTACGCAAAGAAGCGCATGACGATAAGAGTATGACGACCGCGAGGCCTAGAGCTTTCTTCATCTTGATCGACCTATGATTTGGTTAGACAATAGCCTGTGATCTTAATAATCTCACCACTGATAACTGGATATTTTCTTGTCTCCCTAATGGAGTTGAGGCCGCTGATCAAGCCTCTCGGGCAGGCTTGATAGATCTCCTTATAGAAGTTCCGCGCATACTCGCTAAAGTAAATGGGGTTGCCAGTTCTAGGCCCTTGTTGAAAAAGCGCTACAAAACCGCGGATCGCCTCGATATTCTCGTTATCAGACTTGCTTGCAAAAGTTTTTGCAATATCAGCAGCCTCATCCAAATTGATACCTGTCTCGCTCACCTTGAGCTCGAATCGCTCACGTTTCAGACCCCGTCGATTATCGATCTCACCGATCTGGATGTGATGTAAGTTTGCACAACCAGAGAGAAGGTAAGTAGTCAGCACAAAAGCTAATGGTCGATTGTTTATCATTCTACCCTGCACGATCTTATTGAGAATACCTTATTATATCGACCATGCAAAAAAGACGTCAAGAAAAAGCTCGGTTCACAGGTTTATGATCAGGAAAGCTTTGTTTGACTTCTGAGTAAGAGAAACTGTCCCGTAGCGAAAGCTGCAACGAGAAGTGCAACTGCGATCGTCGCAATTATTCCTTGATATGAGCCTATCCACGAACTAAATAGCAAAATCAGAACTGAGCCCAGTACCCACAATGCATCACCAAAACTAAAGTACAGAATCTCCCACTTGATAAAATTCTTTCTTAGAATTGCAGTCAGTAGGTGGGCAGCAAACAGTAAGAGTATGGCTCCCGCCCCCTGAATCACAATCGGAGCTGCGGAAAAGCTCAGGAATTTGATGACCTGAGCAGAGTTCAGCACAAATAAACTCCCAAATACAAGGCAGGACAAGAAATTAAGGGATAGTACAAGTCTAAGCATGAGATAACTCCTTATATAAAGCATTGAATGCAGTGTGCAAATTGCTGTGAGTTTCCTATAACGAACTTGTCTACAAAATCATCAAAGGCATAGTCCCCGACCAAGAATTGGTTGAAAGGCTCGCTTTGAGTCATAAGCTTAAAGTCTGGTTTAGGATGATCACCCTCGCTAAACGTGAAGTCTCCAGACTCAATCTGGAGCCAGTACACGTAGCCATCGATATCGAATTGCCCGATAATTGAAGCCTCCTGACATTTGTCAGGCTGAAATCGAGCCCGGCAAGCCACATAATTCCACATGGGCGACCAGTGATTTTCTTGGGAGAACCGGTCCTTTGCTAGGTGCAAGCCCCACTTAGCGAGAGCAACAACGATGGGTTCTAGATCCCTGCCATAGGCTGTCAACTGCCAATACCCTTCATGGAGGCCCTGAGAAACCTTTTCCACAAGGCCCGCTTGCTGAAGTTCCTTTAGCCGAGTGGTCAGAAGATTGGTTCCCAGCCCCGCCAGGTTTTCGTGAAGGGTTCCAAACCGCCGCGGACCAGGCAGCAAGTCTCGAATGATCAAGAGGGTCCATCGCTCGCCCAAAAGATCCAGTGCAAAGGCAAGTGAACAGTTCTGCTGATAGCTTCGTTTTGCCATAATCATCTCCCCCCTTGTTAAGATGCTTATCGGACGATACTATATTTTATTAAATTATATACTATATTTTTTTAAAGTTTATCATAACATACTAGTTTTATATCGATAATTGTACTCAGGAGACGATCAATTGGTGGTAGCAAAATAATTTATAGGTTGATTGGAGACTCAGCTGCAAAGCTAACTTGGGACGACTGGAAAATTTGGGAGGAGGGATTAGGGGCCCTTAGCCCCTAGGCGTAACGGTAGGCCTTACTCGTCATCGTCGCTTTCGTCTTCGTCTAGCTCTTCATCAAAATCGCCGTCATCATCTTCATCATCAATCTCATCTTCGATGATGGGCGCAACGTCAAGAGAGTCAGTAACTTTGAATTCAACAAAGTCTTCCGAAGTGATCAAGGCCTTGTGACCTTCTTTAAGGCGAATAACCTTAGCTTCGATAGCCTCTTTTTCTGCACCAATTTTGAAGACGGTGACTTTGTCACCTATGCTGATCTGGTCAGCTTCAGCTCTTGTGAGCGCGACTAGGACCGTGCTACGATCCTTAACTTTCAATACTGTCGAGGCGAGTAATACATCAGACTGGGAGAACACCATGAGGAAAAGGATAAGTAAGCGCTTCATAAACAACTCCGCAATAAGAACAACAATTACATACAGAACATCCACTCCACCTCAAGCAATCAGCATACCAAGAAAAAGCCAAGTGATTCTGATGCCAGTAGCGCATAGAAATTAGATCCTTGTAATTAATTCTTACAGCAGATATTCAACTGGCTCAAATAACGGACAATATGAGAACTCATCTCTTGGTTATTTTTCCTATTGCCACGGGCAAAGTTTGTCGATGCTTCTACGGATGGGCGGGTAGTCCAGAGTCTACCTCGTGAGATTCTTACCCCAAGGAGAAGTTGAAATATTATCACAGAGCATTTTTCCCAAAATCACCTCCCCCAAGAGTCGGTATTATATATATGATTACAGATAGTTAAATAATATTTCTAGATTTCCCTAAACCTCTGAGGTCACTTTATCCGAAAAAGTAATGATTTTAAAATACCCGGACGGAAACCAAACGACGCCCTTAAAAAGGCTGGATACCAAACGAAGTCCCTTCTCCTAACAAAGGACTAAGACATGCGTTTGCTGAGCTTTGTTTTTGTCAGTCATTTAGCCTTCATTGGCAGAGTTAGATATCGAAAGTCAACGCAGCAGCCCTTACACCTCCGAAAGAATCTGACAAATATCTCCCTTGAACAGCCGATTAGAATTGTCCCAGCAGTCCTACTCCAACTCCACTTTTTACCAATCATAAGGATCTAAGACTAAGCTAGCCCTTCGCAAGAAAGGCAAAAAACCAAACTGCGATCCAACCCATGAAAGGCGATTAAATGTTTAGGTTACTACTATCTTTTATCTTTATAACCAGCTGTTCATTAAAACCGTCTCCCAATGAAGAGCCATGCGATGTTGCCTATGACCCCAATTTTGAGGAGACGATCTTTCCTCTTGTTAGCGATTGTGGCTCCTGCCATGAATTTGGAGCGACGGGCAGTGCCACAAAGTTTATGGATGGCTCTGGTGCAGAAGATGCTTTTGCTGGGATTTCCAAGCTGATTGGCGATGGTAAAGTCGAAGCTCTCCGCAAAAAACCAACAGGTCTAGTTTCCCATGGCGGTGGAACACTCATTACTAGCGACGATGCTGGGACATGGGATCAATTTCTTGATGGCCTTTCGAGCCAGCAAACGGCCTGCCTGAATGCTAGCGACATTCAAGATAGGGAGGATCCATTAGCTCGATCAACTCCCTACGACTCAAGTTCAAGCGAATCCTGCCAGACAACATTCGAGAAATTTGACTTAGTATCAGGAATACTTGAGAACTGCGTTTCCTGTCACGGGGGAAGTGGCCAGGGGGCTCTTGGTTTTGGTGTATTCGAGATCGGAGGCAACGAGTCATCGGTTTATAAAAAGCTATTGAAGTTTGTTGACTTAAAAGACAACGGTATCGACCTTCTCCAAATGAAGCCTGTAGGCGGCCTAAGCCACAGCGGAGGTGCAGTCTTATCTGAGAAATCAACAGAGTATCAAGCTTGGTTAGCACTTACAAACGAACTTGAAAGCCCAGTATTGAGCTGTTCGAAAGAGGTCTCTGAGCCTATCGATGAACCGTTTGAAATCCACGCAAGGTGTGATTCTTTTGATCCAATTGAAGGCGGCTATAAAAGGCTTACGGCCTATGAATATAGGAAAACTCTGGCCTACCTTACGGCAATCCCTGATTTTGAATCAATCACCCTAGCTGACCTGCCTTCCGATCCTAAAGAGAAGGGCTTCGCAACTATCTCTGGGATCTATACTATGACCGACTCTCACCTCTCAGTGGTCTTTGATAATGCTGAGCTGATTGCGGATGCTATGCTTTCTACTACTTCAGCCTTACCTAATCTTTGCAAGTCTTCGAATATCGGATTTTGTGTTGAAGAATTTATTTCTAACTTTGGCGAGCGCGCATTCAGAAGAGCGCTTGCAGAGGAAGAGCGCGCCAGCCTGCTGTCGATCTATCAAAATTACGATCACCAAAACGGCCTTAAAGCTATTATGATTTCAATCTTGGTGTCACCTTCCTTTTTATACAAGAGCGAGATCGGACATGGTGAGAATGGCACCTATGAGCTGAGTGATCGCGAGATTGCTGATCAACTGAGTTTTATGACACTAGGCCATCCTGCTGAGGGTGAGTTACTCACGGCCGCAGCATCAGGCAAGCTAAGGGATCCGGTTTACAGAGTCTTCTATCTTAAGCAACTTATGGCAAGTGATGGCTTTGCTTTGAAGGGCGAAGAATACGTCAGCTCACTACTGGACGTGTCTTCCATTTCCACCACGGGAAAGGACCCATTACACTATCCAAGTTTCCAGAGCTTAAAACCCAAGTTTGCAAATGAGATCAAAGCCTTTGGTCGGCACCTATTCTCTAACGATGTCGCCTTAGGGGATATCTTAGCTTCAAATTACAGCTTCGTTGATCATGAGCTAGCTTCATTTTACGACATGAACGGCGATAACTTTGAAAAAGCGATTTACCCTGCATCGAGCGGACGTTCGGGGCTTGTAACCCAGGGTGCCTTTTCAAGTGTCCATGGCCATGTAGACTCGTCCGCACCGATTCTCCGAGGCGCAACCCTTGTGAAGCAGGTTCTTTGTAAAAACCTTCCAGAACCACCAAATGATATTCCTCCCATTTCAGCAATCGATGCAACAGGCCTCACTGGTCGCGAGATTGTTGAACTCCATAGCTCAAACGAGGCTTGTGCTAGCTGCCACACCATGATCGACCCACTGGGATTCAGCCTAGAAGGCTTTGATGGAATCGGTGCGAAGCGGTTGATAGATAATGGCTCGATTGTTGACACTGAAGTTTCAATGATTCTGGATGGTACGGACCTTAGTTTTCGCGATGCTAAGGACATGGGCTCAAACCTTGCGAAGTCCAAAGAATTTAATTTTTGTATGCATGAACAAGCTCTAAGGTTTGGCCTAGGCGTATCTCCCAAGCATGGCGAGAATCAGTGCTTTCTCGCTGATATCTGGTCAAACAAGGCTGAGACACTGAGCATGCAAGACATCCTCATTAAAATTGTTCAATCTGACTATTTTATCACTCGTAGAAAGTAGGTACATATTCATGAAAAAACTATCCCGACGAAATCTACTGCGACATATGGCAGCTGGCTCATCAGCACCACTTTGGTTGAATAGCTTCGCTAGCAAAGCCAATGCATCGGAGAAGCCTCCTATGCGACTTATTACTCTCTACAACCCCTTTGGCACCATCAATCGATTCTGGAGACCGAAAGGACTGGCGGGAAGCTACAGTAGGACCGCCTGGACTTTGGACTACGATCACTCAATTTTAGCTCCCCTTGAAGGTTTCAAGGACAAAATCACAGTGCTTGATGGCATTGACTATAAGGCCTGCTATTCAAACTCAAGAACAGGTCATGAGGCTGGAATTGCGTCGTCTTTAACCGGAGCTCGGATGGAGACAACTTTCACGCACAAGGCTGAAGACATCGCTAAGGGATCGATCGACCAATACGTTGCAAGTATTATCGGATCAAACACCCCCATACGCTCTTTATCCTTGGCAGCTGGTTTTGCAGGTGGAACAAGTGTTTACGATACAACATCCTACGCCCCTGGCGGCATTAAGATACCAACAATCAATGACCCGGTTTCCCTCTATAACCAGCTCTTCTCGAATACATCAGAGTCTGGCTCAGAGCTTTCCACAGCGTCTAAGATTCGCCAGTCGGCGGTTGATTTCGCGCTACGGGACATTAACGCTATCAAAGCAAAGTCGCCTGCCAATAAAAGAGAAATTCTTGATGTTAATCTAGATTCACTCAGAAATATTGAGAACAGTTTTAAAAATATTGGCGTGTGCTCCCTCGGTCAGAAACCAAGCACCTTGCCCTACCTTGACCTTGCCAACGCGGATCAGGTGATTGACTTGCAGCTTGACCTTCTGGTTCAAGCTCTTTCCTGCCAAATAACCAACGTTGCGAGCTTCAGCTTCAACCTCAACCGAATTCCCTTCATCGATGGACTAAACATCGACATTCACAACGATGTTACTCATATGCTAGGAACCAAGGAATCGACTTCTTCAACACCTCAAGGGCTAGAATGGAAGATGATTGCATATCACAACTACTTGGCTCAGAAGGTTGAAAGATTGATGAGCGCTCTAGCTGCAAGAACTGAGGCAGACGGCTCAACTCTACTCGATAATACAGTGATCCTGTGGGTCAATGAACTTGGCTATAGCGGCATTCATGGCAACATGAATGTTCCTTGGCTCTTGTTAGGAGGGGCTCAGGGTAGGCTTGATATGGGATCATGGTATAAGCTTTCTCAAGATCATAACTACGATTGCACCTACTTTTTTGCACAAGAAAAATGCGGCGGTAGTGATAAGCTTGCACTCCACGCACCGCACAACAATGTACTCGTATCGATCTTAAATGCCTTTGGAATCAATGATGATCATTTTGGATACTCCGGAATCACGGGGCAGCTAGCAGGTCTAAATTCATGATTTTGAATCGCTCTTCATAAGGACCTAGTGCTTAGTCACATTGGATTCTCAGCTAGGCGTCGAGGAATGATTGAGGAGATAGTACTCCCGTACAGCGACGATTGAGAGACGAAGACAAAAACGCCGAGGATTCAATGTGACTAAGCACTAGGGCCTATATGTGTTGATGACTGTACCTGTTAGGTCATTAGGAAAGGTTTCAGTAGAAAAGCAGGTCTGATTTGATTGATGAAGCAGCCCCTCAAGTAGGGCAGCTCCCTCATCGCTACTTCTTACTTGGCCCGTGTAGAAAGTCGTCCAAAACTCATGGGTAAAGACCTCTTTGATACCAGTCATGATCCCTGAGAATATAATATCCACTATAAAATGTAGCATCTTGTCAAAAAGGTTTTTTCCTTGGCCCGAATACTGGATGATCAATTCGGGCAGAAACCGAAACATCGCAACGGGATTCACATCTTGACGAAGCAAAGCAAGTTCAAAATTAGATTGGTCATAGGGGTAAAAAAGAGAATAGTCATCACTTTGGCAGGAGCTAGAGCTTATAGAAAACGATAGTAGTTGACTCTCCTGAGACAGAAAAAACTTCCCGACTCTTAGCTCGTGAAAAACAAAACCATTTAGCTTTAAAAACACATACTGCTGATAGCTACCATCTGGAGTAAATTTGAAGAAGCTCTGAACAGATGGATTGGTCTCACTATACCAAACAACGTCTTTATCCAAGCTTTCATGGCAATTATTCTGGTTGAGACTAATACAGCTCTGAGGTTTGTTACCAACATCCTTTTTCGGGCATGATTTCCCAATCATGGTTTCATATGGATTCCGACCACACTTGTCGCCACAGGAAGTCATCCACGATAGAATGCTAGTAAAAAGGATGCAAACTAGTATTTTATAAATAATTTTAGTAATTTGCAATATTAGCTCACTTTTTGTTCGATGCCTAAAGCTTGTACCAGAACGAAAGGACCCACAATCGATGCCTATATTGCAAAAGGAAATCGATAGGATAATTGAGCCTGCTAGTATCAGGGTTTCTTTCTGCTGGAGGTTGCTGCTGAGTCACAACGATCGCACCTCAGCTCAGTGCGACCAAGTCGAAGCAGTGCAGGAAAATTCTCGCCTCAAAGACAGGCTCAAAAGTGAGCCTAATCCACAAAAGTCTTTTGATAGCAACTTAGCCAGTGAATGCCATAAGCCCGATATTTACCAGGGCACACATAGCCAAAGTAAGTCTGGGCCGCGGCTGAATAAGAAACTTGGAAACCAAAAGTGATAATATCAAAGTAACAGAGCTAATCAGCAACAGTTTAACAGTCGTTGGCACACTCTGCCACGGAGCAAGCAATAACTGAAGGGCCAGACAAAACACATAATGCCCCAGATAAATCTCATAAGAATACTGAGCCAACTGCTTATCAATAAAGGTTTGCTGATTCCAAAACTTTTGTGCAGTGATAAGGATCGTAACTAAGAGACTTAGGCTAAGACTAGCCCTGCTTAATAAATAGGTTAGGCTTTCTGGTTTGAAATTTTCACCTACCCAAACAAAAATCCCGAGACACGTTAGAGATGCACCAACCCAGAAAATCCAAGGACCAGGAATAGAACTTTCTTTAAACCACAGATGCCGAGATGCCCACATTCCTAGGAAAAAGAAACTGATATAGGTAATGGAGCGTGTTGGTTGAAACTCTAGAATCGGGATCACAAGATACCAAGTTGATTCCGACATAAACTGGCAAAGGAGATAAGGCACTCCAGTATTGATCAGGAGCACTAGGGCCAAGGCTAGAAAAATTTTTGGGGAGCTGACCGATCTTGATTGGGAAAAGAAAGTTCGAAACCCAGAGATTTTCCAGAGGAATCCTGCGAGCAAGAAAAGACAAAGCAGAAAGCTCAGATACCACAGATGGCCGTATGAAAAAGAGTTCATATTATCCCAAACACTAGCTCGAAGATTAAAGAAGTCAGCATTGACCATCAGCCAGTATTCAAGGAAACCCATACCTGCAATTTCATTGGTATCGCTGTGAGCGCGAAAGTTCCAAGCGTAGTGGAGGATAGAGATGACGAGAACAGCTCCGAAGATCATTGGATAGCCGAGTCGACGCCACTTATCCTTCCAAAAATCTCGGAGTGTTTTTTTCCGCAAGGAAGGCAATACAAAGTAACCAGCTATAAAAAAAAGGACAGGTAATTGGAAGGTTTGCAAGATGCGATTGAGAACATCGATCCCAGCTGCTGGATTCTGATCCATCACATACCACCAGTCAGCCGAGCTTTCCAGACTACGGCCAGAGTGAAAAACAACGACAGCCATCACCATCAGATAGCGAACATTGCTAAAAAATAGAGTTGAACTCTGCCTTTGGCTCATCAGGTCTCCTTTATACCTCACGTGAAGCACAAGCATTTTTCAATGTTATTCTGGAACTTTAGGCAGATATCTGATTTGGCTCAAGCTCTTTTTAATGAAATTGACAGTGAACCTTGGAAAATGGTGGGAACGACATATCAACAGAATCAAGATGCAGATTGATTAGCCTGAGATTGTAGCTCTGCGAGTTTAAAATCTCCTTGAAGAGTGAAAGGCAGATAGACATCGTCACGCCCCTGCTTCAGGGCTGCCATGGCTGCTTCCTGGTCAAAATCGCTGGGAATCATCACCGAAAGATGGGTATGCAAGACTTCGGCATAATGATTGACGGCATCCATACCAACACCTCGCCCCGAGATATCTGAAACCTTTTCTGCTGTAGACACACCGGCGACGAAGATTTGTTCAGCAATGTCATGAATCCCAGCATCCTCACTTAGAAAGCCCTTATCGATAGCTATGCGGCGAATCTTCCCTAAATTCAAGCCCCGCCCATCATCCTCATAGAGGAATCGGACATAGCCGTCATCGACAATTCTAATTTCGATTTTGATAGTTCCATAGTCAGGCTTACCTTTACTGAGCCGCTCTTCAAGACCCTCAATCCCATGATCGATAGAGTTTCGAGTGAGATGATTCAAGACGTTTTGAAAGATCTCTTCTAGCTCTTCCCCAATGATATGATACCGATCCGGGTTGCTAACGATAAGATTAGGCTCTTCTTTTTCTAGCTCATTGGCCAATCGTACCAGCCCTGGCCTTACCTGCTCATCAATAAAACGCTCAAACAGGATGTTGCGCATCCGTCTTCTCGCCTCAACTTTTAGATTCTTGAACTTTGCCTGGAAGACCTCGTCATACTCCTCAATCAGTTGGAATAAAGCCTCGGCACAGTGTCTCAATGAATCGATTTTGTGATCTCCATCCCCTACCCGCTTGAGCTCATCCTCCACTAGATGGGTTTCATCAGAAATCCCTTTAAGCCCCAAAGCTCTAGCGTTACCTTTAATCGTATGAAGCTCTCGATAAAGAGAATCATACTGGCTTTTTTCATAGCGATAGTCTCTGAGCGTCGAGCGCAAGGCAAAAATTCGACTCTCAGTTCGGGCTAGGAAAGCATCGACCTTATTGAGGTCTTGATCCAGGATTTCTAATAGGATTCTAAGTCTTGCGTCCTTTGCTTGAGCTTCTTGCTTTAACTTTTTAATTTCTGTTACATCCCGTACAGCCACCAGAACCTTGTTGATTGTGCCATCGTTTCCGACCACTGGACTCCAATCCAGTTCCATATGAGTCACAGGCCCACCTTCGATGTGCTGCTGCGAGATCTCGTGAACCAAACCAGTGAGATTAGCTTCCCAGTTGATCAAATCCTCATCTAAAGAGCATTCAATCACTGCACGATTACGATTTTGCTGGTCTCCACTTACATTGCTGTCAGAGAAAAGTGTTTTAAAGGCATCTTTGCCCGCTAGCTCTTTTTCTTGGACAATCGTTTCTAGGTAAGAGGAGTATTCCGGCATAATTTTTAGGTCGTCTTTGAAGGTAAATATACCTTGCTTGATATGGAGTAAGATTTCTCGTATGTCGCGAGTTTTTTCCTGAACCCTTTCATCTAGCTCTCGAATGGAAGCTTCCTGAACATGGATCAAGTCTTCCTGCGCCTTCTTCTTCTCTTCGCTTTCCTCCCGAAGCTTACGCTCCAAAAGGAACTTTTCCTTGCGAATGTGATTCATTCGTGCGCCTAGAGCAAGCGACAATAAGGTCATCTCACAAACTGAACCAACCACTTGAGACCACGAAGTCCAGAAGTTGCCCTTGATGATTGATGCTCCCTCTAAAATAAATACGATATTCCCCCCTAAAATCATCGACCAGGCGAGAGTGTAATACCTTGCGGGAGCATAACCGCCCAGTGAACGAGAGACTCCAAGCACTAGCAGGATGATTGAGCTAACCAGAGACATCAGAACTGACAGCTGGATGGACCACAGGAATGTTCCTCCAGTAACGATCATCGCCAACATGTTTAATCCGAGTACAACTAGTAGACCCTGTAAAAAGCGATTCCATCCAGGTGCATCTTGTTTCAAATTAAGGAAATCCATGGAAAATAAGATCGCTGAAAACGCAATCGCATCGATCACAACATAAAGGTCCCCCCCCGTAAAGGGTAAGTGGCTGCCGTCGATCCCAAACATGACAGGGACCACACCGTAGTAGGACATCGCGAAACACAAATAGCAAGCGATGTAAAGACTATAGAGGTAATATGTGCGAGAGTTCGCCGAGATCGCTAGGAATAGATTGTATAACCCCATCACAAGAATGCCACCAAACAGAATTCCCATGAAAATCGATTCGGCGATCTTAAAGTTTTTGAATGTCACTGGGTCCCAGAGATAAAGAACAAACTGGACACCACTAGTGGTCTCCTGTTTCAGGTAGACTAAGTTGTCTCCAGGGGCTAAGTTGAGTTGGAAAACTGGATTTCGATAGTTTACATAGCGATTTTTAATGGGTTCCTTGTCGCCCATGCGAGCCCGATGCAAGATGTCACCAGAGGGTCCTAGGTGATACATGGTAAGGTGATCGATAGCGCTATAATCGGCTTCGAGAAGAATCGTCACAGTCTCGTTAAACGGATTATTAATCGTCAGGCGAGCCCAAAATGGATAGGGTTTCGCATAACCGAACCGCGCGACATCCTTACCCGTCGATTTAAAGCGCTCATCCAACTTACCAGAAATCACCTGCCGATCTTTGTAATGTTGGCCTGGATCTTGGAAATAGACTGCTTTGCCCCCAACATTCCACTGATGAAGGGTCTTTGATGGAAGGGTTACGAGATTGTCTCCGGCGCCATAGCCATAATGACTTTGAGCTAGTAGTGCAAAGAGGAACAAGATCGAAAGCAGGATCGATTTCATGAGCATCCAACTCTAGGTGTTTTTACCAGTGGTTTAATGCCTCAAGCCTTAGAGCTATTGAGACACCTCATCCATTTCGGTTGGTCTCAGAATTTGATAAGTTTAAAAAGCGTCAAGTTTGGCTAAAACCAAGAAATTTGGATTAGCGAAACCGTAAGAGTCGCATTCCATTGAACACCACGCACAGGCTCGACGCCGCCATAGCCCCGGAAGCGAGCATAGGAGATAGCAAGCCAAAGGCTGCAAAGGGAATAAGGACAATATTATACAGAAACGCCCAAGCCAGATTCTGCTTAATAATACCAAAGGTCTTTAGTGACAATCGAAAAACCTGGTAAATTTTACCAATGGACGGGCTATTGATGGTAATCGGTGCCGACTCGATGGCTACATCAGAGCCCGAGCCCATAGCAACTCCAACATCGGCTTCTACCAAGGCGGGAGCGTCATTGATTCCATCGCCAACCATAGCGACCACCTTTGAATCTTTTTTGATAGACTGGAGCAATTCAGCCTTCTGCTCAGGAGACATTGCACCATAAGCTCTCAGACCGGGTGTGAATGTACTGGCTACCGATTGAGCTGTCGCTTCCCGATCACCGGAGGCCATAATGGGCTCGATACCGGCTTTTCTAAGATCATGAATCACATCTTTCGCATCATCACGGAGTGGATCAGCAAGCAAGCATGCAGCAACCCACTGCTCGTCAACCTTAACACCAACCACACTGGTTCCAGGATAGTCTTGCAGAAGCTTCTGCCACTCCTGGCTGTTTTCTATCTCTTCAGCATCCACTTTGCCAACGAAAGTCTCGTGAGCCCCAGATGAATCATGAAACCACGCTGAGAGACCCACTCCAGCACTTTCTTGTAAGTCGCTTACTTCTAGGGCGCCGTGAGCCTCCCCCATAGCGGCGACGATAGCTTTGGCAAGGGGATGGGTGGACTGTTTTTCCATCGTCACAAGTATCTGGTTCACCAGTTCGCGCTGCCAATTGCTGGTAAAATAGTGCTGATGAACCACTTGGGGTTTGCCCACAGTCAGAGTCCCTGTCTTATCGAAAACAATCACCTGGCAGCGGTGAAGCACTTCAAGGCTCGCTAAGTCTTTGATCAAAATACCGAGGCGAGCCGCGGTTCCCGAGGCAGCTACCAGAGCCATAGGAGTCGCGAGCCCCATCGCACAGGGACACGAGATGACCAGGACTGATACCGCTGCAATGAGTGCAGGTTCGTAGCCATAGCCGAGAACAACCCAGGCAAGAAATGTTAACGCCGCTAATACAAACACCACAGGCACGAAACGGCCAGCTACCCGGTCGGCTAGCTTTTGGATGGGTGGCTTCGAGTTTTGCGACTCTTCCACCAAACGGATGATTTGTGCGAGTGCTGTCTCTTGGCCGGTTCTGGTAATCTTAACTGCCAATGGACGCTGAAGATTGATGGTGCCCCCGATCACCTCACTGCCCACATCAACTTTCACCGGCTCTGATTCACCTGTCATCATCGCAGCATCAACCGCGCTACTCCCATCGAGAACGGTCCCATCGCTAGGAAAGGCTTCACCGTTGCGCACTAAGACCACATCGTCGACTTGAAGACTGGAACTATCACAAACTTCCAGATCATGTTGGCTCGAAAGACCCTTGTAGTTGCGGAATCGATGGGCTTCCTTAGGCCTTAGCTTAGCCAACGACTCCACTGACTTTAGAGTGGATACCTTTGCGCGATGTTCAATAAACTTCCCTAGAAAGACGAAGTTGATAATTACCACCGCTGACTCAAAGTAAAGGGGGCCTGGTTTTATGAAGACATGATAGAGTGATAGAAGATAGGCAGCGAACGTCCCCACAGCAACGAGGGAGTCCATATTCGTTTCTAAGTTACGGGCCAGCTTGTAGGCGCGAACGTAGAAATTTCGCCCCGCGGTGGCAAGTACCAGAGTGGACAACACCAGTTGAATCCAAGGCCCGGCAGCGCCACCATCAACAAAACCCATTCCCAGAAAAAACACTGGCAAAGCCAAAGCCGTGGTCACTAACAACAAGCCTAGTGAAAACTCACCGTCATTGTCCTGTTCCCTTGATTCATCCGCAACCCCGTAGCCAATCGCTTCAATCATAGACGTCAGCTCGTCCAGCTCAAGATTTCCTTCGATCCGAGCTGTTTCGCTGGCGTAATTCACCACCGCGGATTGGATATTGGGCTTGCGATTGAGCACCTTTTCAATGCGCGCTGAACAGGCGGTGCACGTCATGCCCGAAAGCTTGATATGATGCTGCTTCATATGGTTCGAGCATCGAAGCCTTGATCTTCGATCATCATGATTATGGTCGCAGCATCCAAATTGGTTTTAAAGGTTCCCGTGCCTTCAGCGAGATTGATTGATACTTGCTCAACCTTCGGCTCATGGGAAAATGCCTTTTGAATACTTTTCACACAACCCTCACAAGTCATGCCATCAATTTTCAATTTAACTTCCGTCATGTTAATTTCCTTCCACTTCAATATCGGTCGTTTTAAATTAGGAATCAAGTAGCAGAATATCCAAATGATCCCCGATTTGTATATCCAAGTCTCTAGCTAGGTTCCCACCGTTGGCCCCCATCTCCAAATGACCACTGCTGCCTTGGTAGAGAAGGTAGTCTCCCAGGCGACCATCACTAAAAGTCCGAGCACCCTGAAAATGATGACCCAAGACTGAAAATAGCCCTTCGTCAAGGTTGCCTGCAAGATTTTCAATATTGGTGATCACGTTTCCAAAGTGATCGATGTGCAACACGGTTCCCCGCCACACTCTGGATTCAATACGCAGGACGACACCATCTTGTGACACCAGTTTTGGCTTTAATTCCAATGGACCGAGATCCTTAAGCCGCCCCTTCCGAGCTAGCTCTGCCCCATTAGGGGCAAAAATATCGCGACCGTGGAAGGTATGTGAGCTTTGGGAGAGGTTAAAGGGCGATTCTCCGATATTAACCAAACCCTTCACACCGAATTGATCTGCCAAATCAGAGAATAGCCCATTATCAGGGCCTACCAGAAAATGCCCCGTATCCAGCTCTAAGGCAATGGCCCGTCGCTGGCTTCCCACCCCAGGATCGACCACGACAATGATGACGCTAGCTGCCGGAAGGTAAGGAATCGCAGCTTTCAGCTGGTACGATCCAGACAAAATCGACTGGGCGGGCACACCGTGACAAAGATCGATAATGGGATGCTTGGGCGCGATCTGATGAATCACACTCTTCATCACACCCACGTAGATATCCTGATGACCAAAGTCAGTAAGTAAGTAGATTGGCCGCACCATGGCTGATCTCTAGGTTTGAATTTATGGATGATGACGAATTAAGCTTTCCTGCGCAACCGAAGCCACAAGCGAGCCATCCTGAGAGAAGATACTCCCGCGATTGAAACCGCGACCTCCTGCTGCGCTCGGGGACTCTTTTTCATAAAGAAGCCAGTCGTCGATGCGAAACGGCCTGTGAAACCACATCCCGTGATCCAATGACGCCACCTGCATCTTAGGTGATAGCCACGTGATGCCGTGAGGTAGCAGAGACGCTGTCGCCAAACCGAAATCTGAGGCATAGGCAAGCAATGCGAGATGAATCATCGGATCGTCAGGCACCTTATGGATGGCTCTGATCCAAGAGTATTTTTTCGCTGGTCGCTTATGTGGTTTAAAAGGATCGACGGGATCGATCACCCTCACCTCGATGGGGCGATCGCAGGTGAACTTTTCCCGCACCGCTTCTGGGATCTTGTCTTTGACTTGCCGGGCCAGATCTAACTCTGAGGGGAGCCCCTCCGGGCCAGGAACCGCCGGCTTTTCCGATTGATGTTCAAATCCTAGCTCTTCTCCGTGAAAGGATATGGATAGATTAAAAATAGCGCGACCACCTTGTTTGGCTAGCACTCGCCGTGTGGAGAAGCTTTTGCCCGTGCGAATCAGATCGACTTCGTAGGATATAGGCTCAGAAACAAGCCCAGGCCTTAGAAAATAGCCATGGAGTGAGTGGACGAAGCGATTGTCCACTGTCTTTGAGGCAGCCATAGTGGCTTGACCAAGAACCTGTCCGCCAAAAACATTGCGAAAGCCCAAATCCTGGCTTTGGCCCACAAAAGCGTTGGTTTCTACAGGCTTAACATCCAGCAATTCAATCAACTCATCGAGTACCTGCGTCAAGGATTCCTCCCAATTGGTAAGAAAGTTCTTCAACCTCGCCAAGATATCTTATAGCATAGGCCGGCGGCAATTTCCGCCGACATTTAGCATGCAGAAAAGGAGTCCTCATTGGCACATAAAGCGTTTCACCTGAATATATCAAAAGACCAATTGAATGGTGCCACCACCGTGATTCTTCCCGGCGACCCCGGACGCACACCGAAAATCGCGCAGCACTTGGACGAAGCGGAAGCGGTGAGCTTTAACCGCGAGTACAACATCATGGTCGGCAGCCTCGATGGTGAAACCATTTGTATCTGTTCTACTGGCATTGGTGGACCATCAACAGCTATTGCCATCGAAGAACTAGCGATGATGGGCGTGACTAAGTTTTTGCGTGTAGGCACCACCGGAGCTATCCAAAGACAGATCAACCCTGGTGACTTGATCATTTCAACTGGTGCTGTGCGAATGGATGGGGCATCGAGCCACATCGCTCCCCTAGAGTTTCCGGCAGTTGCTGACTACCGCATGATTGATAATCTGGTGAAAGCAGCTAAAGACTTAGGTTATAACTATCATACTGGTGTCACAGCTAGCTCTGATACCTTCTATCAAGGGCAGAACCGTCAGGATTCATTTAAGAACGGTTTCGTTATCAAACAATTCAAAGACAAGATTGCGGAACTTGAGCAACTCAATGTGATGTCTTTTGAGATGGAAGCAGCGACAGTTCTCACTCAAACCGCGGCTTATGGTCTACAGGGTGCGTGTGTCCTAGGAGTTCTTGTGAATCGCCAGCATAAGGAAACTCCTGAAGGTGAGGTTTTGGGCCAGGCTCAAGAGCGCAGCATTCGGGCAGCGGTGAAGTCTCTTCAGTACAAATAGCAAGGTGAATTCTCGGCTAGGCGACAAGGAGCGAGCGAGGAGACAGTACGTGCTGGGTACAGTGACGAGCGAGTGACAAAGTCAACAACGCCGAGGCTTCAAATCGACTAGGCACTAGGGTCCTGGAAAAAGCTGGAACGCCATCGTTCCTAGCTTTTTCAAAATTCCTTGCTTCACAGCCGCCCAGTCCCATAGCCCTTTCCCCTTTAAATCTATCAGCCTTTGATTCACCTTTTCACACTGAGCTAGCCCCTCTTTGGTCTTCAAAAAAACAAAGAAAACCTGCTCCGTTCCAACTGGAAAGCGGTTATTGTAACGAATATTGCTATAGCCTAGCTTTTCCAAAGCAATCGCCGCTGAAAGTTCCTCCCCAATAAAGTAATCAACCCTACCAAGGTTGAGCATCTTAAGGCTTGCCTCATCGCTCACCCCAAATGTGATTTCAACGTCAGGATTTTTCAAAATCTTAGGATCGTAAGGATAACCAGCGGTCACTAGAACCCTCTTACCCTTCAAGTCTCTCATGCTGTGGGCAGGCTTCGTGTTGTTAAGAAAATAAACATAGTCCAACTTCTCTGCAAATGCTGTTGATCGACAGTACTTGTCGCTAGCACCCTCTTCCATTCGCTCAGTAGCCGGGAAAAAGCCCAGCAACATATTCTTAGCGATCAGATACTTTACCCTTTTTGGAGGTAACAAGATAATTTCTGAACTCGGCTTCCCCCCCAGAACCACCTGACGAGCAAGCTGCACGAAAACTCCTTCAAGCTTACCCGATTGATCGGCCTCCACCAAACCAGGGATTTTAAAGGTTCCGATGAGATTATCAAGTCTAGCTTGACCACGTTGTCTTTCTCGCGCGGATACAGAGTTTGGAATTAGCACCATCAAACAATAGATAGCTGTAAGACGAGTTAATAATGGCCAGCCACGCCCAGCTTTCCTCGCTAACTTAATCAGATTTGGACAGTCTCTATTCACCTTTTCGCTCACCTTACTTATCTATTTCCCTAGAGAGCAAGCCCCACTATCACTCCTCCAAAAATCTAGCACTTAACTACTGACCTCTCCTTCAATCTCACGGCAACTTCCTTAAAACAACAAAATATTTGGCCAATTCTTTCCTATGAGCCTAGACACTTGATAGTTCCGCTAGCATACCAAGTGGCAAAGTCGATTCTATAGACTCCGAACTTTACTTGAAATTCCTCCGATGTCGAATCGGAACGACCACTTCAAATTGAAGAAGCAATCCTTGCCGACCCTCTTGTTCATACGAGCTGACCTGCTCGAAAGAACTGTTCATAAAGGGTATAGGCAGAGAATGACTGGGGCGGTTCATAGTATAGAGCACGACAGCTTATTCATTGCAATATCAAAACGTAAGCTTCAAACCTAAACTTACTAAGTTTGACCCATGTCATAGCTACTGGTCGACGAGTTTCTCTCTTACGAAACCGTAATAAACCAACTTTATGACTCTGATGTAAGACAAAACTCGGTAAAATCTCCGATCACATCGCATCGAGCTGGAGGAACAATGGATTCTATTAAGATTCAAGAAACTTATTCGAAATTCTCTCAACCAGATGTCGGCGATGATCCATTAGCATACTATAGGGAACTCACTGAGAACCTTAAGCTCCTACATAGCACGATAAGTTCAAGCTTCGAGAACTTCGAAGATCTTCTATCATCTTACTTGAAGGTTGGGACGAAAATTTTCCAGCTGGAGACCGGGATTGTCTCTAATATCAAGGGAAATATCTACGAAGTGATTGCTGTCGACAGTGAGCTACCGATAGAGAACGGAGCCCAACTTGAGTTAGAAACAACCTACTGTCGAGATGTATATCACTCGCAAAAAACAATCGCTTTTCCAAACGTCGGAGCTGATAATATACTTTGCCAGCACCCTTGCTATCAAAGCACCAATCTAGAGTCATACATTTCAGCCCCAATATGGGTTGATGGTGAAATTTTCGGGACCATAAACTTTTCTAGCATGAAGAAAAAAGATCGAATGTTCTCCACGGATCAAAAGGACATCATTGATCTCATGGCCAAGAATGTTGGCGACTTTATTACAAAAGCCAAGCGTACAGACCAGCTGATGAAGGCTCATCAAAAAATTAACTTCTTTATTGGTACCGTAGCGCACGATCTTCGCAATCCTTTAGGCGCTATGGACTCCTATGTCGAACTACTACAGGAAGCCGATAGCCTGGACGAGGTTCAGGGTCACTTACCTCAACTACAGCAATGCACGCAAAATGCTTTGAAGATGGTAAACGAACTGCTGCCACTAATGAGCATGAAGTCAGGCACTTTTACTATCACACCCACGCGGTTTGCCCTTAAAAACCTCCTGGAGGGGGATGCTGGCTTGTTCCATTCAAGGCTTGATGAGAAGAACCTTGAACTTGTGTTTAATCTACCCACTAGTTTGACAGTTTGTGCTGATGCAGATAAACTTTCGCGAGCATTTCAAAACTTAATTAGCAATGCGATCAAGTTTTCAAACCCTGGTGGCAAGATTGTGATTGACCATAAAATTCTGTCTGGCCGTGTAGAAATCTCAGTTGCAGATAGTGGTGTCGGTATCCCAAAAGAGGTGATTCCAAAACTATTCGATGAATCCTCCAGTATATCTACCAAAGGCACCGGAGGAGAGGCTGGCACGGGCCTTGGTCTTCCTTATGTGGCTGAGATTCTGAAAGCCCACAACTCAGAAATCAGAGTCGAAAGTGAAGAAGGGGTTGGCACTACATTCCGCTTTGATCTCGCAGCCTAGCGCAAAAGGAATAGAGGCCTGTTCGTCTTGGCCAACATCTTGGCTGTGAAACTTCCAAGGAGCAAACCGCGGACACGGGTGTGACTAAAGGCCCCCATGAGCATTACATCTATATCATTTTCAATTTGATAGTCTGACAAGGCATCTTCGATTTTTCCATCCAAGCATTTGGTTGTGGTTTTGATTCCCACATCAGTGAGAACCTTGCTTGCCTTATCCAGCAAGTCACTGCCCTGCTTCCCAACATGAACTATATGACAGGGAATATCTTTAAAGGCTAAGTTGGAAGCTATCATATTAAGAGCTTTATTGGCGTTGTCACTACCATCATAGGCGAGCATGCTAGCTTTAGGGGCTGTAAACGCCTTGTTAACCACAAGGATAGGTCGATGGATAGACCGAATCATCGTCTCCAACTGCGTGCCGATCCCGCTTTTTTGTTCATGGTCCTGGCCACGTATACCAACGACAATCATCTTGACATCTGGCTCCAACTCAACCAAAGATTCAAGAATAGACCCATGCCTTTGTATGGTTTCAATAGGCGTCGTGCCAGAGTCGATGCAACGCTGCTTGCCTGCTTGCAGAATTTTTTTTCCCTGCTCGATAAGAAATTTGCGACGGGTCTCACCTTCGGTGGTCAGCTCATTAAGCAACTCAGTCTGGCTCCCTAGCCCAATGGCTCCTGAAAGATCTGCCACAGCTGGGATATATTGATGCTCCACTGCATGAATCAACTTTAAGGGTGACGACATCATGCGAGCCATCCAAGCTCCATAGTCACATACCGCATCGCTATTCGATGAGCCATCGATACAAGATAATACAAACCTGTGTTCTGCTTCCATTAATGCCCCCCCAATACCTTGTCAATCTGTTCTGGCTTATCGTGAATTCCAAATCGATCAACAATCGTTTCGCTGGCTTCGTTAAGCCCGATAACTTGAACATCAGCACCATCACGCCTTAACTTAATAACAGCCATATCCAATGCGTGTACTGCAGTGATATCCCAGAAGTGGGCTCGGTTTAAGTCAATGACCACCTTAGAAACCGCCTCTTTAAACTTGAATTGCCGCAAAAACTTGTCAGCCGAGTTAAAAAATACCTGACCGTAGAAGCGATAGTAGCGAATGGATTTCTCCTCGTCCAACTCTGATTCAGAATACATGAAGTGACTGATCTTATTGGCAAAGAACATAGCAGCTAGGAGCACCCCCACTAAAACGCCATAAGCAAGATTATGAGTCCATACCACCACGGTCACAGTCGAAATCATGACAATGTTGCTTGACAGAGGGTTTTTCTTAAGGTTGCGAATCGAGTTCCAATCAAAGGTTCCAATAGACACCATCACCATGACTGCGACGAGGGCTGCCATAGGAATTTTAGACACGAATTGATTAAGAAACACCACTAGGATCAAGAGGACAACACCAGCAACTAAAGTGGAAAGTCGTCCCCGACCTCCAGACTTCACATTAATTACAGACTGACCAATCATCGCACAGCCTGCCATCCCCCCTAGAAAACCAGTTATCGTGTTCGCAATTCCTTGCCCCTTGCACTCTTGGTTCTTGTCGCTGCTGGTATCGGTGAGATCATCAACTATAGTTGCAGTCATGAGAGATTCTAGAAGGCCCACCACTGACAGACCCATCGCATAAGGAAATATGATCTCCAAGGTTTCAAAGGTCAATGGCACCTGTGGCCACAGAAACACGGGCAAAGCATCAGGCAGCTGCCCCATGTCTCCCACAGTTCGAATATCTAGGCCTAGGGAGATGGATACTACCGTCATAACTAATATACAAACAAGCGGCGAAGGAATCACCTTTCCAAGTTTTGGTACATAGGGAAAAAGATAGATGATACCCAAGCCACAGGCAGCCATCCCATAGACCTGCCAGCTGACGCCGGTAAGCTCCGGCAACTGAGCCATGAAAATTAGAATGGCCAAGGCATTCACAAAACCAGTGACCACCGATCGCGAGACAAAGCTCATGAGACGCCCTAGTTTTAAGAAGCCCATTGCGATCTGTATTAGACCTGTAAGCACGGTAGCAGCTAGAAGATATTGGAGGCCATGCTCCTTCACTAAGGTGATCATCAGAAGCGCCATGGCCCCCGTGGCTGCTGAAATCATTCCCGGACGCCCACCTACAAAGGCTGTAGTCACGGCTATGGAAAACGAGGCGTATAGACCCACCTTAGGGTCGACCCCTGCAATAATAGAGAAGGCAATCGCTTCAGGTATGAGGGCTAGAGCAACCACCATACCTGCCAGAACATCGCCTCTCACATTTCCTAACCAATCTCTTTTCTTCATCATATTTGCGGCCATAAGTTTTTGATTCGATGGACTTTCTAGATTCTATCATAAGGCATGCCTGCTTACGAACTTTCCCTTCCAGATGGAACTAGTTCTGCACAAGGAAACCAATCAGCTAAAAATTTACCTTTAAAATAATTTACTAATTTCTATGAGACCATTAAACCTAAATCTTGCTAGCCGGCTCGCGCAGATCTCACAAAAATCAGAATCAAGGGAGTATTTCGTGAAAAATTTTTCCGCGAGCCTTGGGCTTTTGCTCATGGCGTATTGGTCTCAACCAGCTATGTCTCAAATTCATGAAAAAGATTTATCGGTGATTTTGAGTCATCCGAATATTGACTCTGTTTCTATCAGTAGCAGCCTCCACAATGGTGCCCAACTTTTCCCATTTCAATGGTATCAACAAGTCTTGCAGTCGTTCGCCAGATCAGGCATTGGTCGTGCTGTTGAGCAAGAGAACCGCTTCGATCATTGGCAATTAGTAGCGATGAGGGTTGACCCTTGCAATCCACTTGGCAATAGTCCACACGACAGCTCTCAAATTCTCTGCTGGCCTCAAGTAAGGCTGGTTTGGCAACCAATCGTCAGAAACCTAAATGTTGGGGGCAGGTTTTTCCAGAGCTATGCCGATGATCGTGCCATTCATGGGATCTACGACCTGAACCCGGCCCTTGACCTAGGCTCCGAGGAAGCAGCCTACTTGCAAGGCTTAAGGAATCGCGTGGTGCAGTTTTTTGCTCAAAATAACGGCCTAAATCCGCTACATCCTCTAACATTTGAAGAGGAAGAGGATTTTATTAGGCTTAGAAATCGGATGGTATCGTCTCTGGTGGCTAGAGTCATCAATCTTCGAGACCAAAGATTTAGCAGCCAAAATTATCGTGGCCACGGCTTGAGGCCCGAGGTCTCAAATTTCGAAATGGGCAATCAATTTCGCTCACGATTGCTGAGTTTTTTAACATCCTACGCACAACCATCAAACCTGTCCGCGCTGACAGCGTTTTCTCTACCTGCTGGTCGCAGCCCTGCTCGTATCAACGTTTGGGACTTTCTTTCGTTTTCAGCTCGCAATGGTGCGATTTTTCCAGCAAACGTGGTCATTCGATCCCTCCACGATGGTCGCCCCATTTTCAACTTAGGTCATATTAGCAACGCTCGGGTTCAGGTAGACGATCAGCGCCTCGAAAGAGCACGCCTGCCTAGCAACGACTTCAACGATCTATTCGACAGTGTTATGATCCATGGCAGGCGCCACGCAGCCCAAAATATTATCAACGCCAATCGAGTTCTAACGAAGAATACAAGCTGTGGAAGTTGCCACCGCATCAATCAACCCGGCTTTAACTTCCATAACCTTTCAAGGCTAGAAGGGACTGCTGTAAACGTGTCCTCCCGAGTCATCAACGATGTTCGGATCAATCTAGCCTGGCTATCTCAGCAAAACTTGAACATCTCCAACTAGCATTCCGATACCATGTTCTTGGGTGATTCCATTTCACCCAAGGGCAAGGCCACCACCGACCTTTCCGAAGGATTTCTCTCCCTGTCAAAAAAATCAATCTTTTCGATAACTATAGTCATTGTCTTCAGCCATATATTTCTTTAACTTTCTCTATGCTCACCCTACCCTCACGTAGGAAATATGAGGTCCATTCACTTTTGGAGGTACCATGAACTCGATTATTACGTTTTTACTAGGCCTCGGGCTTGCCATCACGCAGCTTGCTCTAGGCTTTGAAGCAATGACGCAAGATCGATCGGCATGGTCTATCCTACCCCAGCAATTTCCCACTTTAATAGCCGGAGAAGAGCAACAGCTGTTTGTGAAAGGCACCAACGAACAAGGAAATTCTGCCATCATCAATCATCGACTGGCCTGGATGAGTAGCAATAGCAATGTTGCCCATGTTTCTGCAACTGGCCTCATCACTGCCGGTGAGATAGCGGGAAATGCAATTATCACAGCAAGTGGCTTGGGAAAAGAGCTGCAAATTCCAGTATCGAATGTTGGTCAAGGTTTTAGCTTACATTTCTATCAACCCCAACCATGGCTACCAAATCCGATTCACATCTGGCTTTGGGATGAGCGTGATGGAGTTCTCATTAATTTTCTTTCTGATCAATGGCCAGGTGTTGCTATGGAAAGAGACTTGCGTTCAGGTGGACTCTGGTTTCGTACCGCGCTCAATAGCGAACTCATAGACAACCGTGACAATCTCAGTGTGATCTTTAATTGCGGCAACAGCCAATGCCAGACCCAAGATCATCGCATTTCTAGCGGTTCAAACCTTTGGCTCCATGGTAATAGCTGGTCCACAACAGCTCCGATTCCAGAGCCATCGATAACAGGGACCCAAGTTCAGATCGGCAACGGTGGAATCTATCTTGAAGGGAATTCTAAAAATCTATCTGGCAAACTATTCCAGACTGGTACTATTTTGCATGTAAAAGCCAAGCCCAGTGGCAAAGGACTGCGATTTTTAAACTGGGAGGGGACTGGCGTGGGATTATTGCTAGACCCCAACGAGGCAGAAACCCAGCTGATCGTTGATGATCAACGGTCCATCACTCTTCTAGCAGTCTATGAAGCGATCGAAGACCCGTATATGGACGGGCGGCAAAATTTTCAGCGTCTGTGTGCAGCTTGTCACGGATTGAAAGGAGATGGCGGAATTCCTTTCGTTGCTATTAAGGAACGATATAGTCTTGCATCACTTACCAGCTACATCTCGAACTATATGCCCAAGGGCCAAGCTAATGTTTGTGTTGGAAACTGCGCCAGTAACATCGCTGGAATGATTCTCGGTGATGGCTTCGAAGCTCCATCAGGGGCATGTAATCGCCTAGAAGACCTCCTACCTGAGCCACGTCGGCTCGTGTTGCTGAGCAACGTTGAGTACGAAAACACCATTGCAAAACTCCTCCAACTGCCAAATTTCAAGATTCCAGCGGGACTCCTTCCCCCTGACCTTCCATTCAACGGTTTTAAAACGGATGCAAGCAAGATATTTGTAAAGAATCATGGGAAAGCATACCTCCAGGTTGCTGAATATGCCTTGACTGCTGTGGGCAGTATTCTCAGCCTGAGGCCTGAATGTACGACTATCGACTGCTTCATAAGGTCTTTCAGCCTCGAAGCCTTCCGAAGACCAATATTGGAAGCTGAGTTCAATATCTATAAAAAACTCTATGAGCTGGGAGGGATCAGGGAAATGACCATCGCTATACTCAGCTCTCCAGCCACTCTTTATCGCAGCGAGATGGGCCGAATGCTGCCATCAGTTGCTGCAAAAGGCTATTTTCAATTGAGCGACTTTGAAATCGCAAGCCTTCTTTCATACACATTTTGGGCTAGTCCACCAGACCGAGAACTGATTGATGCCGCCATGAAAGGGCGGTTAACAGACCCCCTAGAGATTAAAAAACAGGCTTCACGGCTTCTTAATTCTCCAGAAGCACGACCGGCTATGAAGCGATTTATCTTAGGTTGGCTCGACCTTGATAGACCAATCCATGGAGACATTGATGCCCAGCTTAAAGAGGACATGAAACAGGAAGCCCTCCAGTTTGTCGAGAGCATCCTGTTCGCAGGTGGAACCTATGAGGCCTTACTCCTAGCAACGACCAGCCCAATGACCCAAAGACTCGCCCGGCACTATGGAATATCATGGCCAGGCGGCGATGATTGGCAAGAGGTATCGATGCTTGGGAGTCCAGGGGAAAGGCGCGGTATTCTGGGAAAGGCAGCAATACTAACAACCCAGGCTAGCTCGGAAACCACTCATCCCATCAAGCGGGGGCTTTTTATACGGCGACAGCTGCTCTGTCAGGATTTTCCTCCACCGCCCATAGGAGCTGAGTTAAAACCTTTTTCAGATCCTAGCTTAACAGTGAAAGAACGATTTGAAGCTCACATCAAGCCAGATTGCAAAGTCTGTCATCAGCATATCGATGGCATCGGCTTTGGCCTGGAAGGGTTCGACCATCTCGGCCAATTTAGGGAGTTCGAAACAACCCCCGACGGCACTGTAAAACAGCTAGATATTCTAGGTTCCATAGGCAGTCTTAACTCCGCTGAAACATTTCTGAGGGCTGATGCACCAGTTGAAACCTTCCATGAAATGGGCGACCTTGCAAACTTGATCGCTCAAAGCCGAAATGGAAAGGCCTGCTTTGTCAGACAATGGTATCGCTACAGCCGAGGATTCCGCGAAGATGATTCATCAAGCTGCACACTTGATACTATGGGCAAACCGTTTAAGCTCGGGGCAAGTAACATGAGCATGATCGACATGATCTTAGCCAGCACACAGCTTAAAAACTACATTCTACGTCGTTGAAAGGAGTGCCACCATGAAAGCCCTTCAATTGAAATCGAAACGCCGCGACTTTATTCGCAACATGATCAAGAGTGGTAGCTTCCTAGCTTGCGTCGACGCTCTTGGCTGGTCTTCTCTTCTAGCAGCACCTTCGTTAAAACGCTTTGTGATGATCTACTACCCAAATGGCTGCGTTCGAGATCGCTGGCACTCCTACCCCATTGGAGAGCTGAGCCCAGCTAGCCTCAGCAGGAGTCCCCTTGAACCGTTAACGAATCATTTGGATAAGCTAACACTTTTCAAGAACCTTTCCTACGCTGGGCATGGCGGCAGTTCGAGTCACCCCGAAGCCTGTCGCGGGGTTTTTTCAGGTGGAGTTCCAGGCCATATGAGCTTTGATACAAGTTTAGGAATGAGCATACCTGGAAGATTGACGAACAATATACATCTCGGTCTTTGGACTAGTCTTGCCAAGGGTTCCGAATATATGCCCTTCACCGATGAGTCTGGGCGATCTATTGTCCCTGCCGACGATCCCCTACAGGTATACGATCAGCTGATTGGTGATCTTGGTGGAGGAGATCAAGGGAATCCTCAGACTGCTAGCCGTAAGCGGATTCTATCTGCACTCATGGAAAACCTTGATCTCATGCAGAGCATTGACCTTCCAACATCTCAAGCTCAGAAGCTAATAGCCCATGAAAACTCGTTACAATACTACCAGAAGGTCCTAGAAGCTGGTTTCGGTGATGGTGTTGAATTAGTTAGGCCATCAGTAAGCATGGGTGGAATAAACGAAGAAGCAGAGGACATCTGCAAGGCCCAGATGAAGAACATTGCAACCATGATGCAAGCTGATGTTTCTAAGATATTTTCGTTTCAATTTATGGCGGCTCAAGATGAGTCTCTGAAAATCAATTTCCCAAGCATTCGCCCTTATATGGGCTCTTTTGGTTCAGGTGAGAAACTAAACTATAACGAAACCAGGAGTCATGTCAGCTCTCACAATGAAAGCGCACTTTTCGATTCCCAAACACGCTGGTATAACATGATGATTGCTTATCTCGTGGATGAGCTCACCAGACGAATAGATCCTGTTTTTGGCGGTGCCTTGATCGATCACACTCTGATCCTGGTGATGTCAGAAGTGGGTGGCGGTAACCATCAGATGGAAAACCCCGGAGTCCTAACGATCAGTGGTCAGCATAGCCCTGTGGCCCGTAGACGAGCTATCGATTGCCGAGGAGCTGGAATGTCTAGTTTGTTTCTCGACATTGCTCGGGCTTTCGGGCTATCTTGGGACAACTATGGCAATAGCTTTGGCACAGGAATTCCTGGCTATATTCAAACATACTAAGGGAAGCAAAATCAGAGTCAAAGAAATAACTATAGTGGAAAACCTCTAAAATCTGCAAAACTTGAATATCGCGCCCGTAAATACACGATGTATTCTTGGGCTCTTTTAGGGCGTCAGATAGCTTAGAAACTGGCTCTAATTTCAGAATCCCAAGGTTTCGCAAGTACTTGCGAACACTTCAAGCCGACTCCAGATCGGCTGCCAATATTGATCGATCAGTTCTCCTGTGAACGTCTCACTATCCATGACTAAACCGAATTCTTGTAGATTTGAAGGGTAGAGATTCTGCGAACCAAGATAGAATGCTTGCTCATCGGCGATAATGAGCTTGGAATGATTTCCTATCGGCCCTCCACTCGGCCATTGATTCTGGCCATCAGCGATTCGTAGCGATGCAACTTCTAAGTTGGCACAGATATTCGCTTTCAAAGCTACTGGATCATGAGCTTCGCTTTTACTTGCAGCTTTAAGGATCTCTTTAAGGGTTTCATCCTGAGAAAGCATGCCGTAGCCAAGAATGGGGCCTGCATTTGATTGCAAGATTTTTACTGATACTCCGCGGTTTAAAGCTTGGATAATGTTGTCAAGTGCATAAGACTTGTTCACCTTCCAGACGAGCTTGGCAAATAGATCTTGAATGGATAGATAAAGACTATGCTGACTCTGATCGATCAAAGTCTTGATCGCGTCGTCAGCCGGGGACGGCCCTAGAACCCCCATCCTTCCTACACCAAGAATCCTGTGCTCCCCTTCCTTTTTTCCCGATAGATTTGATTTGTAGTAAGCGTCATCGATTGTTTCAGGCCAGCTAGCTGTCGATTGAGCATTCTCCCAAAGCTGATCCACAAATGTACCGCTCTTATAAGCAACGTTACCTGTCACCTGCATTGAAAGATCGAATACTGGTTCTTCACCAAGGTAGTCCTGATCCCAAAGATTGTGACCTCCAGTGATCATATCTCGACCATCTACGAGAATGATCTTGGCATGATTCCAGCTTAGTCTCGGTGTAGAAACCCATGCAACGTGGAGGCTCAGCCGATCCAGATCAACCCCACGCTGGAGAAGGTCATCTTTGAGTCGATTCAGTATCTTCTTAGGTGGGTTCAGAAAATTAGGCTTCACACTATCATAGCCGCTCATGATAAATCGTATGTCGAGAAAAGAACTTTCCTGGCTTGCCACTGCTACACCGTTAAGAATCCCTTGGTAGAAACGACCCGTAGGCATCGAAAGACTAACAACTTCAATTCTTTCTTGCGCATTCGCTATTGGGAGAAAAACGCGATCTAGTAGACGATCCTGGGGAGCTAGACACATTGTTTTAGGTGCATCATTAAGATTCACCTTGCTTGCATGAAGTGCCTCACAGCGAACACCAAGGTCGTTACAATCTCTATCATTATTACATAATTTTCTTTGCCAGATCGTATCACAATTGGATTGCCGATCATCACAATGCAAGGAACCAATATCCATTTCACTATCGGACAGGTAGCCTAAGACTGGCTCAGCAATAAGCCAATCTATAGGCAAATTTGCTTCAGCTTCGAACCACACTGAACCCCTACTATCATTGTGTTTAAGAGTAAGTTCGGCTTTTACAGCATCGTGAAAATCCCCAGCAAGGGACGACGCACTCAAGAGGTTTCCTAGGGTAAATAGCGTAGTCATCCAAGAGCTTCTCATAGGGCTTCCTTTCAACAATTCAACCATAGAATAAGTTGGAAAAACAAAAATTGGATTTAAGTTGAGGAAACCATATCAGAGCTTTTCAATAAGAGCTATAGCGTCGAAAACGGTTCTTCAGAAGCGAGAACCGTTCTTTAGTGAGGCGAACCTAAATACTATTTTTTGAAACGATAGAGATAGAGTTTGTTATTTTCGTAACTGGAGGCGACGATTTCTGGCGAGCCATCACGATCAAGATCACCAACTGCCACACCACCCTGAGGAATCTCAGTATCCAAAACTTCGGTACTGAACCTACCATTGGTTTGCTTTAGCCAAAACAGTCTTGGATCGCCATCACCACTCACGATAATATCAGCATCCCCATCACCATCAACATCGCCGATATCAAATACACCAGGGGCTCCTTGTGGTCCACCAAACGGCGATTTTCTACTAACAATTCCTTCAGAGATTTTCGTCTTGCTCCAAGACTGGTTGGGATTGAAAGAGTCACTACTAAAATCTGGAAGCTCATATAGGTAAACGGCGGATTCTGGAGCCCGACGATCATCCTGGGTGTTGGTGTGATTGGCACCAATCGCCCACTTTTTGCCTTCGCCCAACAGATTATCATAAAACTTTAGCTGAATGGTTTTGCCAACCGAGTTGTCAATATAGTAGCGATTCCACTGCCCGTCAGTACCTTGATCGAGCCAAGCAAATGAGCCTGAACTACCAAAGTACTCGGAGCTAAAAATTTCCCAGTCACCATCCTGATCGAGGTCCCGTACACTGGGATAGCTGCCTAGCCCCTTTGCAATAACCGAGTACTGACTCCCAAATCGATCATTAGAATCAACACCAGGAAAGAGGTGAACCTCCGAGCTGCCATCACCAAAGGCACTCTTTTCCTCACCCACTGCGACAAGGTCTTTCAAGCCATCGCCATTAAAATCAACGTATTCCACATGGTGATAGAAACGTTTCTTGCCACTTAGGAGACCGTGTTTGACGAAATTCCCATCTTGCTTTTGTTCAAACCATTGCATGCTCCCACAATTTCCAAATGGAAACGTGCAGGCCAGGAAACCGCCAGGTGCAATGATATCTAGCCTACCGTCGCTATTTACATCAGCTACGGTTACACTATTTGGAAAGCGGGTATCCGAACCTTCTAGTTTACGTTTGACCCATGCTTCAGAATTTTCGGGGTCTCGACTATAAATATAGATCGATCCAGAGCCAGCAGGTGAATTACCAAACATTGAGACAATGATTTCTTTGCTACCATCGCTATCTAAATCATGAAGACTGATAAATGCGGGCTTGTCCGGCGATTCATCAATCACGATCTTTTCGAAATTGCTGTGGGTTTGTCCATGAATACTTGTTGCTATTGCGAGATTCAGCAATAGAGCACCTATAGGTCTTTTCATATGAAACTCCTCGATGAACTGATTAGGATTTGATTCTTCGCTTTTTCTGGTCTCTCAACTGAGCTTTTTCACAGCGAATGTAAATTTAGTTTTTTTAAGTATGTGACGGGAGCTTCACATCTAGTGGCAAGTAAATCAGAGATATCTTAAACGCAGTCTAGGTAGATTAAATTCTATCGAGCGCTCGTACTACAGCAAAACTTTTTCTATTCTCGCAGCTTTGTATTCATCTTTACTAAATCGAAAACCAGGTGCTGTTGACATTTTAAAGACCATCATCTGATTTGCCTTGATAAACACAATACATTGTCGCTCGTGGTCAACCTATTCCCGATAAGCAACTTCCTCACTCCTGGTTGTCTTTACCTGTCAGACCAACTATGTTCCCTCGAAACGGCGACCTCACCTAGCAATTTGCGATCACTGTGCCGATTGGACTAATAACGACCAAGATTTTAAACACATTCATTACAATATTTATTCATATAAAATCATCTTCATACTTACTCTTTGTCACGCCGAATATTTCACTATTTTATAAAATATATAAATTGACGATTCACTGATTTATTGATCAACTGGCCAGACAGTCAAGAGTTCTAAACGGAGGAAAGAAATTTTGAAGAAACATTGGATGTTTTTGGGAGCGCTTGCTCTCGTTGGATGCGGTCAGGTGGAAGAACAAAAATCTTCGTCAAAAATCGTCAATGGTTCGATCACGGAGTCAGGAACTGCAGTTGCACTGCATACTGTAGCTCTTACACAAAGTGGGCGCCCTTACTGCACTGGCGTTCTAGTCGATGAAGATCTAGTTTTAACAGCTGCTCACTGTGTAGAAGGCACAAGCCGTGCAACCGTCAGCTTCGGCCTTGGTGTAGACGGCACCCCAGTGGATGAAATCACAGGCCAAACAGTCGCTCACCCAGACTTTGATGCAGGATCGATTGGTCGCGTCCAAGTGGGTAGTGACATCGGAATGATCTTACTCGATGAGGATGCACCTAGTTTCATGGAACCTGTGGCGATTGCCACGGCCAATGAATATCAGGAAGGTGACACTGTAACCCTAGCTGGCTATGGATTGCTCGGTTACAGCGGCTGGTGGATCTTCAAGTCACCAATCCAAAACGATGGCAACCGCTTACGTCAGACTCAAACAAGCATCAGTGACATCACGGGCGACCTCATTACCTTTGATACCCCAAACAATGGCACAAACAGCTCTTGTCGCGGCGACAGTGGCGGCCCGATGTACATTAGCAACGGCAATTCCGTTCGATTAATAGGCGTCACAAGTTATGGCCCCGGACAATGCGATCAAGGCAGCGGTGTTTACACCAGTGTTCCATTTCACTTAGATTGGATTGCGGATAATTCGTAAGTGCGCACATAACAGGTAAGACCTTACCGAACTCTTCGTGGGTTCGGTCTTCGATCGTATCGTATACTCATGCACGAGATCGCCCTGCAACCTGACATTGTGAGCCAAAGTTGAAAACTAAGCTTCTGCATACTTGGGTCTTGTACGGACTACGAACTCAGAATTGCATCAATTCGCATCGGATAACCCCATGTCATTACACTTCCAAAGCTCCTACTTCTTACTTACCCTGTGGAAATTGGCAGAGTTTCACCCTAAGTGATGGGCACTGAAACATATTTAACTGCCTGATTTTAGGTAATGAGTCTGGATTTATTTTGAAGGCAACCATGACACCAGAAGATTTCACTGAGCTGTTCCTTAAGGGTAACCATGACGCAATTTTGACTCATCGGCGCAACATGCTCGGTGAGTATAGCCTGGTCGGGGCTGGTGTGGTTTCCGATGGTGGAGCCCACTATGCGACGCAGCTATTCTCATTCTGATCTGCTTTGTCACCTGACAACGGCACGAACATGTCGAGACACCATTTTTATATAAGCCAAAATGGACACATTCCATCCATAGGAGCATGCCCTTATAGCACCTCCACTTTGCTGATTGATTCCTGTATTTTACCCCCTTTGTACGAGCGTAGGGGGAATCATTTCACATCAATTCGCATCAAAAGCTTCGATACAATATCCGTTCTCCAAAGCTCCCAGCTTGTCTATTATGGCTGTATGGGGTATTGAATGAGCCCCTCAAAGTCTGTCTACAGTTCAGGAAGGTAAGAGACATTGCAATCGACGCAGGAAGCATCCGACAGTTTGAGAGATCTATTTGCTAGGGGGCAGCACCAGAGCATTTTGCAGGCTACTGTGGAAAATCCCGATTACTCTTGGCCAGCAGAGGATACAACAGAAGTGACGTCGTCACTGGCTTATTTGGGGCGGATTGACGAAGCTGTTGCCCTATATCAGCTGCATGCTAGCAATCTAAGCCGCGACGAGCAGATCGCCTGCCGGTTCTTCATGGGCCTTGGCTACATCCGTCAATCAGACTACAACCAGGGCCATGGCCTGTTCCAAGAAAATCACGATCACCTTGACGATGCCAGCTATTTGGCTCAGTTCTATATTTATCAGGGGCTTGCTGTGCACCGCTGGTTCACACACAGCTTCCAAGAGGCGCGAGATCTGGCTAAGCAAGCTTATCTGGCTGCTCTGAGCGCCCAGTTTTTTTATGGCCGCACGCTGGCTCTGGATCTTCTTGGCCACGCTCACGTTGCGGTTGGTGAAGTGAGTAAGGGCTTAGCGGAACTGGAGCGTGCCCACGACTACTTTAAAAAATTGGGAGATTGCGCCAACGCTTCCATATGCTACTTGGCTATCAATGGTTATCAGGCTCAGTATGGCGTCTATCGTGATGAGGGGATGCATTCGCTCAAGGAGCTTGTCAAAGAAACCAAGCTTAAAAATAACACCCACAGCGTGAGCTTCTTGCTCACGGAACTAGCGCGGCAGTATAGCTTGCAAGGGCGCCTCAAGGAATCAGAGAAGGCGCTCCAAGAGCTAAGCCAGATCACTCTGAAAACGGGCCATCGGCGTCATGAGGCCCTGCTCTATCAAAGGCAGGCTCAAAATCTTTTTCTGCAGGGCAACTACGATCGCTGTATCGAAAGGCTGATGCAGGGACGGGCGATTATAGACGAGACGATCGATCTTAGCTACTTGCTAGCCTCGCTGGGCCTTCATGCGAAAGCCTGCCTTGCGAAACAAGATGAGGAAGGAGCAGCCCAACTTCTCACTCGTATCCAAGTGCTTACAGAAAAAACTGGCTCGGGCTGGAGCACAAGGATTCTGAATCGAGGCAAAAAATCAGGCTCAGACCAAGCCCGTCGCGGTAATGACTTGCTAGGGGATCGAATTGACGACATTCTTACTGGGGATCTGACTTTCGGAGAAAAGGTTGAAGCCATCATCACTAGCGAACTCTTTAGCCTGATTGCTGACGTGCTGGATCTGCCCCGGACTAAAAAGCTCATGATTCTTAATTTGCAGCCTTCCAGCGTGATGATCTACGATTCCGGAGAGGTTCGTTGGTTTCCACAAACGTTTTCAGGCAACATGCTTGAGGTTTTGCGCTTGATTGCTAACGGCCGTTCGAGTAAACGGGAACTGATCGAAACCATTTGGGGTTATACCTATCATCCCATGCGTCATGATCATTTGATCTACAGTCTGATGACTAGAATTCGCCAGGCATTGGGTGATTATCAAGAATGGCTCGTAACTACGGCTAGCGGCTATGATCTGGCTTCAGGAGTGCAACTTCGCGTTCATGTGAACGCCATCGAGGAGGTGCAACAAGAGGCAGACGATAGCCAAGACGATGTGGCGATCTCCGATTCTATCAACCATCGTCAGCTTAAAATTATGCGTTATCTGGGCCGGAATGACTCTATCGACTTGAAAACATGTTTGGACATGTTTGAATCCGTGTCGAAGGTGACTCTGTCTCGGGATTTGTCATCTCTTTCAAGCCAAGGCTTGGTGCAGCGTATCGGTCGTGGTCGCAATACGCGATATATGAAAGCAACGGCGGAGCAATCTGCCCCGTAACAATAAAAAAGGAAGCGTAACGATGAACATCTTTAACAAAAGTCTGGCTATCGCCACTGCCTTAAGCAGCACGTTCAGCTTGGGAGCTGATTATTACAGCCCTACCAGTCAAGATAAAGAGCCTTTAGCTCGCTTTATTTTGGAAGACTTTGCCGCTAGTAAAGATACGGGCACTCTTCAGTATTCCTTACCAACTGCACTCACGGGCAATAAGCAGAGCTTCGTTCTTGAGCTTGATGAAGTCTTGCCTAACGGCCAGATTGCTTTGTCTACGAAAAATAGCACACCCAATACGCCAGCTGCTTCAGCAACTTGTATGGGGTCACTGGACAAGCCCTCTTGTGTCGTCAAACACCGTAATTTAAATATCGATCCTAGAAAAGTGAAAGACGAGGTGGATCGTCTCTACTTCGATCCCCAAACGCGCAGCCAGGCGATGTTAGTTGCCCAAGATTTTCGCCAGGCTATTGGCAATGAGCCTATTGGCTTTATTGGCGCGAAAGATCCTAAATTTAATACCAAGCCAAAGCGCAGCTTTCGAGCATTCTTTGAGCGCAACGGTAATTTCTACCCTACGTTGGTGACTGTGACAAAGTGCACCGATACAAAGGACTGTAGTAAACAGAACCAGCCGAGTTATTTCTGCTGGAATGGCAACAACAGCCAGGATAAGCGTTACAATGACTGTGCTCCCGGAGATTCTAACTACGGCCGCCTTAGCAAGCTCACGTGGAATCGCAATCGGGTGACGGCCTACTGGAATTTAGGCGGCTCATCGGGCTGGCTGGATTTTACATTCAAAAACGACTTCCAAGAATTCTCTGGTTTCTACGGCGATGGACCTGCGGGTCCCGGTGTTGAAACAAAGAGAATCGGAGTTTGGAATAGCCTCTAGTCCTTTGTGCTAGCAATCCCAGAGCTACTGCAAGAAGCCGGTGATACCGGCTCCAAAGCTATTGCCATAAGCCGGCCAGCTTTGGCCAAAAGCACAGGCTATATCAAGTAGTGATTTTGAAGGCTGGATGGAAGTGGATTATCAGTCTGAAACGTCATTTTCTGGAAGATACACTGGAGAAAACTCAACAGGTTACAAGCTAAAAGGCATCTGGCGATCTTCAACACTTTAAAAAAAGCAAAGCGGAGTTGGGACAAACCCAACTCTTTCGTCACTTAGTTGCCGTACCTGTGAGTTGTAGGACAGTAGTCCGCAACGATTTCAAGAAGCCTTTCCGTAGCAGGCCCGATACGAGTCAACGCCGGCTTGCATCCGCTAGAGCTAAACAGCGTTAATTCTTTAACAGAATCGTTGGGCTGAATTTGGTATGCATTTGCGAATGTTCCAGGAGCATCACAAAGAGCAAATTCACTCTCAACAACTTCTTCCGTAGCAGCCTTAGTGATAAGCTGAGAAATTTCTCCCCAGTTATCGAGCTTGTGAACGGTTTCGTTAGCATCATAGCCGTCTACAGTTTTCACAACAACTCTATCGAAGTAGAACTCGCAAGTTTCACTGCTGTAGTGTTCGGGAGAAAATACGTAGCCAGCGTCACTTGACTTTACAAGTAGTGGGCCGATGTATCGAGCTTGAGACTGTGTAGCAAAAAGCATCGCTGCTGCTGCTAAAAAGAACTTCATTGTTTACTCCTCATATAAAAGTTCGAATCCGCGGGTTCCAGTCTATAGTCTCTTCGCATCGAAAGTACAAGGATTGACCAGCCAGTAAACCGACAGATTTTTGACTTTAGGGTCAGAATCGGTATGAGAGAAAAAGATAGGTATTTTTAGGGGTATTAAGCCGTTCTTTAAAGAACAAAGCCTTCTATTTGACACTTATTTCAATAGAAGGTTCTCAAATTTTTAATTTGCTCTATTACTAGATAACAAACTCCTCACGTCGGATTGAATATCCTTTCTAGATCGCGGAAGCGTGCCATTATATATACCACGGATTCGGAGCTTGTGATCCAAAAGATAGAACATTTCATTGTGGAGAATAGCCTCATCACTTTTTAAGGTGTTTTCCGCAAAGAAATAGGCCCGAGCGAGATTATAGATCACCGACTTTTTCCCCGTGACCAAATGCCATTCGTAGGAGTTCCGTGGATAGCGTTCTTGATAGCTACGCAAGACCTTCGGTCGATCAGTCTCTGGGTCTACACTCATTGATACCAAACGAACCTCTTCTGGCAGCTCCTTTCGCAACTTGGCCATCTGCTTCATCAGCAAATCACAAAGCCCAGGACAACCAGTAAAGAAAAAGTTGAGAACTGTAATTTTCCCCTGCCAATCTCTACTCGAAATTTGTTGCCCTAACTGATTTTGTAGCCCGGTAAATGTAAGGCTCCGTGCTCCCCTATCCTCCCAGCTTGGAGAAAAGCTCTTGTGCATATAGTACGGGAGGTCTGACGTTTGCCCGAGACAGATACCTGTACCTAGAATAAGCCCTCCCAGGCTAAAGCTTGGTACTGCATTGCCGAGTATTCTGAAGACCAAACGCCCGCCCGTTACGAACCAAATAGTTAACGTAAAGGTTGCCTGCCTCGTCCCATTGCTTATGCCAGCCCACTTCTTTTCCCAGAGCGAACTCACTTTGCCCAGATAGTTTACCATTGTCATACCACTCCCTCTGCAAACCATGTTTCAAGCCATTGCTATATTGAAACGCGGCCATGATCTGACCGTTTTCCCAGTAGAGCCGTCGCTTCAATACTTGCCCTTTCTGAAGAACCGACCATTCGTAGATTTCTCCCGAAGGGTAGAATTTGGTTCTTACTTCTCTCGCCTCTCTTAGCTGCAAGGGAGGCTGTAGATAGTAGCCATTGCGGGTCTGCTTTGCCCCGTTAACAGCTCCCAGAAGATTTGTACTCAAGGCCAACCAACTAACGAATGAGAGTGCCCGGTTCCCCATAGAATTCTCCTCCGTTAATGTAAGGCGCATCAGCAGTCACATGATAATGAAAAATCCCTTCTGGATACTCTTTAGTAGCATGGATGTGACCGTGAAATTCATCCAGATCGTCACTAGCTACCAAACGCCCGTTCTCCATAGGACCATAAACTGGGAAGCCATCGAGAAGATAACCGATCAAGCGATTACGAGCTCCTTGGGTTAAAGCTAATGGCTCCACGTGGTAGTGGTACATCCCTCGCCTCTCGGGATGGCCATTGTACTGATCGAAGCTATCGATCTCATCGGTGAGAGGGCGATCGTTTGGTCCTGCAAACTGGTTAAATAAGGCAACTCCATTAAGAGCCATTCCAATTGGGCCAAGAGATGTTCTTTGATGCACCATGGCTTTTTTCGGCCTGCTCGGAATCACCATAGTGAAATCCTGCTCCCGAATGCTATTGGGATTCTGCCGGAAGTTGGGATTGCTCCCGTTATATACTTCGAAGCGACTGTCCCTTCTAGAAAAGTAAGGGCTCTTATGATCGGGGACCCCATCCGATAATAGCGTAACTTGCTCTCCGTCCTGGATGACTTGGACATGCTCTCTAAAGCTTTGAATCGGAAACGTAGTTTGTGCTTGGCTTAAAACCGGCAGGCTTGTGAAAATGATCATGATCAATCCTGTTTGCAATCCCGAGGCCTTCATATTCTCTCCTATTAACAATTATCGAAAACGTGTAGCTCCCGGAACTTAACCCAAAATAGGGGATTAAGTGGCTAAAACTTAGTAAATTCGCGCCGCGATTTTTTACTAGTCATGAATTTTAGAGTATTGACGATGAGATTCGATGGAGGAGGTTTCTTATGAAATTGATCTACTGCCTAATTTTTGCGCTTACATCTTTTTATGTACAAAGTTGTTTTCTGTTCGATCTTTCTAAACCAGTTTCTCTCAAAAAGTGCTCCATGGAATCGACAGTCGCTTCATTCTGGTTCCAGACTACTCACATGGTGCTGATGAAGTTTTAGCCCTCCGCAGTGGAGCAAAGCGATATGCGAATAGGCTTTCGACAGGTGAGGTAGCTGCGATCGTTGCTTACCCCTCCCGTAAAAATTCAAATTAAAAGCAGATCGTATAAAATCACTAACGAATTCTCGAATTCACTGTAAAAGACTCTGGAATTGGTATTCCAGAAGATAAGATCGAAGATGTCTTTCAATTAATTATGCAGGCCGGCACGAGTACAACTCGCAAGTTTGATGGAATCGGCTTGGACTTATACATCTCAAAGCTTCTCGCCGCTCGTCACTGCAAATTCGATCTCATCGTCGTTCGTCAAATGATCACAAGAAATCTTAACGGCTGCGGGGGATGCGGCAGTCGTGACCAATCCAAACAGTGCTTTAATTTCATTCTAAAAATCGCGGTAGCCTCATACCTCAAGGATCTTGGCGGTTAGGTCAGGCCTCAAGAAAATATGCAATAACTCGCATAGGATCTCGTCCTACTGAAGTGCAACTACAACTCGGTCTCCTTCATTACCATAACTATAGGTTTTTATTATGAATAAGATAATTTTCTCCCTCTGCCTGATAAGCATGGTATCCTGTCGGGAAAGCTCTTCAAAGAAGCCCAATACCGTTCCGACTCTAGAGGGTCCAGGATTTAGATTAGGGTCGAACACCGGCGAAAAAATCGAGCGACCAAAAGATGGCTGTGAAAATTCAGGAACTGAAACAATCCGTGTTCTTGCTGACCACCATGATGAAACGAGTAGGTACTTCAACTATCGCTATCAGAGAGTCGTCAACGACCCGCAACACCAGACAATCATTCACGTGCCTGGAGGTCCTGGTCAGGGACTCATGGGAGTCGATGGAGATAGCTACTCAACTCAATACAATCACATATTGATCGACCCACGTGGCCTGGGTTGCAACTACCAACCAAAGAACGTCATTTCAGATAAGTTTATCAATACAGACCAGCATACTAGAGATATCATCGAGATCATTAGACAGCTAAACCTAGATTCCTACGCGTTCTATGGAGTCTCCTACGGGACTGTTGTAGGAACTCACTTCGGTCACTTGATCAAGGACATCGATGATATCAATTTACCACAAGCCATTGTGCTAGAGGGTATTGTAGGTCAAGCTATGCGTGGGGATAGTTATCAACAAGAATTCAAGAAACAATGGGATCGTAATCTACAAAGGGTATCAGGACTCGATATAGCTTTTTCCGACAGTAACAATTTGCCTTTCGGCTACAATGTCTCGCAATGGAATCAGATCATTCAGACTCTTCTATCGGTTGGCGGCGAGTCAGGAAAAAGTTTCCTTAGGGCAGCTGCAGACCCAGAGAGATATAATATTGGCAAGGTGAAAGAAACACTTGATCGAGTTCTCAAAGATGAGCCAGCCATCTTAGGAGAAAGACGTTTCTACAACCTTGTTGGATGCCAAGAAGTATTCGAAAACACGCGATACATCAACTACCTAACGTCGGGAAGGTTTGAAGTATATGACCTGGTTGACTATTTGGAAGACGGCGTGACGCTAGAACAGGCAGTCGGCCGATGTAACTCTATGGATTTGAGCAACCCCTTCGATTCCTCTAATTTTGTGATGATTGATATACCAACCTACTATGTTCAAGGAGAAAATGATCCCAATACTCCTCAGGAAGGTGCTCGCTATCACTTTGAGAATCAAGTAGAGCTTTCTCAAAAATACTTTATCAATGTAGAAGGTGCTGGACATAATCCGCTGGCGATCCAATTAGATGATTGTAGCGATCAAGTATGGGAAAATATTTTTTCTGGCGAGGACCCAAGAGATAAATTTACATTGAGAGACAATGGCTCTTGCTTCGGGTACTACTATGAAAGCGCCTCTGCTCTTAAAATAGAACTCCAAAAGCTAGAGTTTTCCATTGGCAAAGTTTTTTAGTTCAATCGGGTGATATCTGAAGTGGACCATTTGGTTTAGACTGGAGCCAACCTTATGAGAAATGACCAAATATTATCTGTAAGTTATGGCCATGCCAGAAGAAAACCACAGGTCTTCTAAAAAATATTAACTACTTAGAGCTAGGAAAATATGATAGCAAGAATCAAATTTTAGAGGATCGATCCTTATGAAAAAAATTGCAATCATGCTCTTAGCTACAAGCTCCATCTCCTCCTAGTAGGCTTCTGTGGAATGGGACTTTTATAGAGAAGGTATGTTCTCCCATTAAACAGTAGCGGCAGCTTGCCGCTTGCTATTGGTGCCTCATATTCAGCTAGCTGCTGGTTTGGGATCGAACCCGACACAGCTTGCTGTAACTCTTCGAACGAGTCTGGTTTTTCAGTTTTTGGATCTGCGATAAGCTTTGCTGTATTTGATTGGTTTATGCTGATTACTAGATTGAAAGCCTGAAGTGCTCGTAAAGAAACTCAATTGCCGCGCCCCTTGAAAGCGTAGGCAATTGGAACAACTCTTAACTATCGTGTATGTCGCTTTACCTTATAGTCGCAAGAGTAAGTCCGATGCCTCGTCTACCACATCCTGATCTTTAGAGTTTTCGACTAACTTACGTAAAACTGCCTTTGCCTCCTCTTTCGCACCAGTGACACTGAGCAACCTAGCTTCTGAAAGATAGTAGCTTTCTACGTAAGGCGTCAAAACAATCGCAGTCTGCAAAGCTTCCAAAGCCGATGTCGCGCTTAACTTTTTGCTAAGTAAACCAGCCTTTGCGAATTCTGCAAATATTTCGGCATTATCTTGGTTTAGCTTATTTGCCTGGTGCAGGTGATAGGTTGCTTTTTCCGCGAGTGCCGCATCTTTTTGATCGGTAGTCAGGAATTGCTGAAGCAGCACTTTGCCCATCAAAAGTTGGATTCTGTAATCCTCGGGATGCTTTTTAATGATCTTTTGTAAGTGTGCTAGAGCTTTGCTGCTCTGATCGTTCTTAAAGTAGAACTCAGCAAAAGTAAGATCTGCGAGGTAGTGTTTGGAGTCTTTGAGAAGATGCTCAATATCTTCCTGGCTCAGACGTTCGTTTTCAAGACCTATTTTTACGAGCAAATAATCTCTCTCCTGAGGTTCCACCGGGGAAACTCTGATCTTGGTTACAGATAGATTAGGAACGACCTCGTATTGAGAGAACTTTCCCGAGCGATAGTAGGAGAAAAGCTTAGCATCCAAGTCATCAATCGAAAAACCAAAGTGGCGGTTGAACTTTTCTTTCGAGGCAGGAGACCTATCATCGAGATATTGAGATAGAGAGTCTTGATGCTTGTTTACAAAGTAATGAGTTAGCAGCCAACTCAGGGGATAAAACCCAGAATCGGTCGTCGTCTTTTCACCTAGCAGAACTTTCTTCGCACTAAGCCAGCCCGTAAACGATAGCTCTTTCAGGCGAGTTTCATGGATTCCCCCAACCTGAAATTTCATCGCACCTTTGGAAACTTCAACGCTAGCCAGGTATTCTGCCATTCCTTCTCGATACCAAGGTGGCATGGAGTAGTAGCCTTTTTGGTACTGAATAAAATGGACGTACTCATGAAGAGCAACAGACAGCGAAAATATGTTCCGGCTGTGGATTTGGTTAAAGACTATGATTGGACCGTCTTTATGACGACTATAGTAGCCAGCTACCATCCGTTTCTGAGCGAGAGTCGAATATTTTTGAAAGGATTCTGGCACGATCATTCTGAGAGGCGGCAAATCGTCCCTTAGCTTCTTATTGATGAAAATTTCGATGGTTCGGCGGTATCCTTCCATCATTTGGAGGAGAGTTTCGCCGCGTTTCAAACTACCATCGGTGTAGAGTATGAAATTTTCTGAGCTAAGCTGATACCATCGAGCATCTCGATTGTTGATTGTTACACAGGAGGACAAAAGCACTGCGAGAGTAAGAACAGGTATTTTTAGCAATGGAAGACCCCAATTATGAAAGAGACGACGTACCATTCCTTTGGCCGAGCACACTTAGAACTGACGACAGAGTGTCTTATCAGATTCCCTCGGATTCTTGTACTAAGTTTTCGTTGAATTTCGTCAGCCTTAGAGAGGGCTCCATAAGCGAATCTAGGGACACCAAACCCTCACTAGCCATATAAGATTACCCTTGAATGCCCAATGGTGATGAAAGTGAGCCAGGGGATCATAACCCTTTTGGTATTCCTCATTGGTGTGCAGCTGCTGTCATCTGGGACCAAATCCATGCAAAAGTATGGTATTCAGCTAGGTTTGTCAGTTTTTTTTTGAACTGCTGTTACCCCTTATATTTGGCGCCAATCTTGGCACTTCCGTCACCAATACTATTGTTTCTCTTGCCTATATGAGCGACAAAGCCTGCTTCAAAAGAGCCTTTGCCGCTTCGAGCCTTTCGGCAGCAAACTCTTCTAAACCCAGATAGTCCGGCACTTCAATGCGGGCTGAGTCATAACACCCCGCCTTACTCACGTTTCCCTTCCGATCTCAAAGGTTTAGAAGGAAAATGGAATTTCTATAAATTCAGGATCTGGATCTACAGTATTCGACGATCTAAAAAACACTTTAAGTTTGCTATTCATTGTATCGAACAAGATGATCTGAATCGTTGTATCGTTATAAATATCGCCTTTATCCGTACGGGAAGGTGCAGTACCAGTATAGAACGTTGAAATACCTTGAATGTCATCCATTGTAATGACACCGTCTTGGATTCGAGAGTTAAGCTCTTGATTCATATAGTCGAGTCTGTTTTTATTCGAAGATGAGTTCGAATGATTGTTATGATTACCTTCTAGCAGAAAGGAGTCTACAACTCCAAAGGTATTAGGTAAGTTCCATACTTCTCCACCGTGCAGCACAGAGTCGTGGTAGCGAATGCCTCGGCGGATATTCGTTCCCACACCGCCTAAATTGCTTTCGACTGTCATGGCATGAAATGGATCTGCTACAAATATATTGATGTCGAATATATAATTTCTAATCGGGTCGACCAAGTATGCAGACACTTCATCCGCGGTACCGAGGTTTTCCAGACTATGTCGGACGTCGAAGCCGTAAGAACTACGACCCACGGATTCATAGGTAAGACCCGTCTCAGAATAAATAGAACTTGCAAAGACATTGTCATCCGAGATCGCTGTGATCACTCCCATAAAGCCTAGAAATGTAATCCCCATGAAGGACTTATCACCCTGTTTCATGGTTACCACAGCTGGTACTTTCGAGAGTGGGCGATTACCGCCTTCCGGCCAATCCACCTGGCGACCTATTAACGTACCACCAGTTTCACTTGCGTCTCCGAAAGCCGCCACAGCAGAACAACCAGACTCTGTCATATCTGTGAAAAAGTTCAGCAGGAACAATTCATCTCGCGAAAGCTTACCGTCACCCAAGTTATTTTCTACGCCATTGAAGGCTAGGGCTAGCCCCTCTAACTCGTCGCGATAGTCTTCCTTTAGATTAGCACGAAGGTTCTGAACCTTTTCCAAAATAGGGCTCCAGGGACGGCGAGTAAACACATCGTCAAGAAGGGAGTCCATATTTTTCTCATAGTCAGGATAGATTGCAGCGATCTTCTCACCGTATTCTCTCCCTATATCGAGCCGGCTCTTGCCTTTCGTATAATCGATCGTTACAGCGTAGTAAGTGCCTGTGTAGTCAATTGTCACAGCTGAGTTAACGTCTTGACTTACATCACAAGATGAAAATGAAAATGTCCCATCGAAATCCAAGCTTCCGTTATTGCAAGTTGCAAACTGCTCTTCTGATGCACAGCTTTCACCTGGTAATACTGTAGCACTCAAATAGCGTATGCGAGATGTTTCTTCACCATGAGCAAGATCACCGCAATTTTTTTCTGTTTCAATCGGCACGATGCAGTGGCCAGTTACACCATCGTTATCTAACACCAAGTTTTGGCCATTTACTAAACACTTCTGATGTACCGTGCTACTAGTTGTAGAAAACGTTGCAAGGCATTGTTCAGCTGTAAATGCAGATGCTGATGAGTAAGACTGATCGAAATTAATGACTTCGTCATTGCGAGCATAAGCTAGTTGAAGATAGTCGTTTCCGAACACAGCAGTACATAGAGTCGATCCATCTTCCCTGTACTCTAGGCTTATCTCGGCTCCCAAGTTTTTTGCATCCCGCACAGAGAGCGGGTCGCTACCATTGAGAGATGCAAAATACCATTTCGTGCTATTGGGGTATAACATGTCCTTAAAGGCGAGGTTATACAATGGTTCAGAGTTCTCATCTTCTGCTAAAGATATATCGAGTTCAGTATCATCATTTGGAATAATGTTGCACTCTTCAAAAGTGTAGCTACCACTCCAATCAGACATCTGACCATCGTTGCAAGTTGATGTTTGAGTTTGCAAAGTGCAAGACTCACCTTGCTCCACAGTAGCCGACAAAAACCGTATTCTAGACTGGCTCTCGCCGTGCTTTAGATCCCCACAGTCGGCAAGCGTTGGCTCGGCTAAGACAACACAGCTTTCATGGCTAAATCTTCCAGACCAAGGAGACATGACTCCATTGTCGCAAGTTGAGGTTTGCTCCTCAGAAAGACATGAACCTCCAAATTCAACTTGATCTTCTAGAAACCGAACGCGCCTTGTTACTTCACCATGGCTCACGTTTCCACAATCCGAAGGTTCAGGGCTAGGTTCGACCACACAAGTGGTATGGATGTATGAGCCGCTCCAGGGAGACATAACTCCGTTGTTGCAAGTTGAAGTTTGCTCTTGGGACTGACAAGTATTTCCAAAGGGAACTGTACCCAGTGCGAACCTTGTCCGTATTTCAGACTCACCATGAGCCACGTTTCCACAATCCAACGGTGCGGGCTCAGAGTATTGACAATGTCCTTCTACTCCATCCGGCCCCAGTACTAGTTCTAGGTCTGAGTCGATACAAACCTGGGTCACTGGGTTTTGATAGGTAGAAAATGTTTCAATACACTGACGTGCCGAGATCATCCGAGCGTTTTCATAGACCTCGCTAGAAGTAGCTAGCTCGGAGTTTTCAACATAGCCGAGCTGTAGGGTATCTCCCCCCCATGGAACCACACACCTTGTAACACCAGATTCAGTGTATTCAAGCCTCACACCAGAAGCTATGCTTGCCCCTTCACGAACACTCAACGGTTCGATTCCGTCTAGGGAACTAAAATACCAAAGTTCTGAAAAAGAGTTGATATTGCGAATTGCCAAGTTGTAAAGAGGCGCTCCGAATTGATCATCCGGGAGGGATAAGTCATCTGAATTATTTTGAGCAGTAAGACTTTCGGAAAGTACTGACATCAATAGGGCTACAAAAACATACTTTTGCAATAAGTTCATTTGGAATTCCACTAGATCTATTAAGTTAAATTTTCGGGCCTGTGCTTGGTGCCATATCGGTTAGGCGCAAAGCCTTCTTTAGAGAAAATTCATCACTTCTGAATCAAGCTCTACAAAAACCAAAATTTTAGTAGCTTATGATTATTACTAGGGGAATTAATTGAAATTCTAGCAGCTAATTTAGAATTCCAGAGGTATGAAAGGGCTCATTTTTGACTAATGGAGACCGAATCTACGACGTTGGTTTTTTAAACCAACGGTCGACACGAGGCAAGCCAAGAAGGAGGTTGACGTTGCTTTCTTCATAATCGAGACCAAAAGGGACACCATCCTCAACAGTATCAGGATCGGTATAAGTGCCAAACAAACGGTCCCAAAAAGTAAAGAAAAAGCAGTAGTTTGAGTTAGTATACTTGGGGTCGGAAAGATGATGGACCAAGTGGACACGGGGGGTCACGATCACTTTCTCCAGAATCTTCTGGTAAGGTAGCCTAATATTGGAATGTGTGTAGTGCAAGTTGCAGATTTGAAGTATCTGGAAACCCAAAAATACCGTTGCAAATTTATCGATAGGTAAAATAATAAATGCCAGAGTATTGGGGATATTAAACCATACTACATGAAAGAATGAGCTTCGTAAGCCCGATATGAAGTAGATAGACTTCGAAGAGTGATGCCAAGCATGGGTTTCCCAAAGGAATCGACTATGAGCAGAACGGTGGAACCAATAGTTAAAGAAGTCTAAAATCACTAAATATAGTATAAAGACCACTGGCTTCGGAAGAAGCAAAGCTGAATCTTGATAGATTTTCAAGCTTTCAATATGAGATAGTCGATCAAAAAGAGGCGCCGTTAGATACCATTGATCTATGGTAGTAAAAATTGCAGCTGCCAATAGAGCAACCCAATCCCAGGCTAACTCTCTAGTTGGTGGCATATTTGTATAGGGACGCATCTTCGCAATAATCAAAAAGGGGATTCCGGCGAGAATGAGATAAGCATAATATAGAAGTAGTTCCTGCACTGGATGAACCTATTGCTATTGAATCATTTGTGATTTTATCATTGATCGATGTTTATTTAAAAGAGTCATAGTTTTTTCTTCTAGTGAAGACTCCATCGGACAGCAGCTATATACAAGGCCTGCTATTATTCCAAAAAAATAGGTTTGTGATCATATATTAAAGTAAAGCACTATCGGTTTCTTTGTAAATACTAAAACGGCGATCTTTTTTGAAAGCTCCTATGCCCCCACCAGAGAACTTTCTCGAAAAGTTTTTTTATATAAACCCTGGTGATGGTCATCCACTTCAATACTGCGTTTTGGGGTTCATTTATAATAAATTCCCTTCGAATCGACTCGGCGACTCGTTTAAGATGCTCCTTACCTTCTTTAGATTTTAAGTGCATGGCCCAAGGGAGCGTTTCTAGATCTACTGTTTTGTAAACCCTCTGACCAATTTGCGGTTCGCTCGTCCAGCGGACAAACTCGGCCCTTTTTTCGGTAGCTTGCTTATTGCGTAAGCGATAGATATAGCCTGATGCCGGGGAAATACCATCAAGATCCAAGAAACTAACTTCATTTCCATAGTCCCAATTAAAATCAATTTTTCCGTAAGGAGTATCAAATAAGTAAAAATGAGCTGCTATATCGAAAGCATCTAATCGATTATCATGTACATCATTAGTAGCGGTTATCAGCATTCCTCCACCGGTTCTGCACCCAACTTCCACCAGGGTTGGCCCCAGTTGGACATCATCAATAATTTCCATATGAAACGGGCACCTAACAAGCTTACTTGTTGTCATAACCTGCTTCGCGTACTCTACGAGCAACGCAAACCTTGGGTCCTTATCAGGTAGATTCCATGTTTCGGCATAAACATTACTCCGACCATTGGCCAGAACTCTTTGGTATTGGAAAATGCTCAGTATGTGAACGTCACCTTTTTCGTCCACTTGGCCGTTGATTGCAAATTCTTCTCCCTCCAAGAAATCTTCCAAGGTGAAGTCGGAATACTTTGATGAACTCTGAAAATAGCTCTCTATTACCTTATCTGGTGTGCTCTTATCAAAAAAACCGATACATTGATTGCTATATCCATTATTGGGCTTTATGACGAACCTGTCGGCCACCTCATCTTTGACTTTTAAATAGTCATTATATGATTGTAGGCACCTTGAGGGGCTGGGGAGCAGCGCCTTGTTACTCCTATAGAGCATATCTTTGAACCGATACTTATCTCTAAACAAAGAGATTGTCTTGGGTTCATTCCAAGGAAGATTGAGTTCCTTGAGGATATATACGGAGAGATCGAGAACTTGCTCATTCCAAGGTAATATACCGACAATTTCGTATTTATCCTGCCCATACTGCAAAAACTGATCGATAGCACCTGGAGGCACATCGTATTCGACTGCGTTCGAAAATGACTTCTTAAGGTTGTATGATTTGCGAAAGTAGAATTTTAGTCTCGGATTTGAATAGAACGCTAACGGCCGAAGATCCGGATCTTTTTTATTAATACGTTTGATAAACTCATACGCATAGGGATGGTATGGGTCTTGAATCAAGAAATAGCGGCCTCGGCGGGTCATAGCCCTTCTCTTTGTGATAATGAACGCCTTTGTACCCTCTGTCCATCGGAGAGTCACCGCTAGACTTAAAGAAACGCAAGTAAAATTTATACCCTATTGACCAGTAGCCTTTATTTATTTCCTCGGCTTCCGAGAAGCTCATCAACAAAGATGTATTGCTCCTGGAGACTCACATGACAGTTCCACTTAGCGATTGGGACCTTAACAAAGCTGAGAAGGTAGATAACGAAATCATACTAGGTAAGCACAACCTCCACAGTAGCGGTCGATTTACGGACGATGCACTGATCAAGTTATTTGATTGTCACCCTAGAGAATGTATGCCAATGGCGACCATGGGTGATGATCCTGCAAATAATTCGGATTGGATGAGTGGTACTCCAGGCGACATACCTGGCAAGGATATCCTTGATGCAATTAAGCATGGCAAGTTGTGGTTGAACCTCTTACGCCTAGAGCAGAATCCTGTTTACCGAGACATGATGGACAAGATGTTTTCTGAAATGCAAGTGCCTACGTCTAGAAACTCTCTAACCTTGCTCGTATCGTCGCCAAACACTCAGGTGTACTATCATGTCGACCCAAATCAGGTGACCCTCTACCATATTAGAGGCAATAAGAGAATTTGGATCTATCCAAACAATGATCCAAACCTCATAAATCAGCAGGACCTTGAATGCATATTCAGTAGAGAATCTGAAGAAGAGGTTTCATTTAGGTCCGACTGGGATAAACTCGCACAGTCGTTTGCCCTGAACGAGGGAGAATACATCAATTGGCCTCAAAACTGCCCGCATCGTGTCGTGACTGCTGACAATTTCAATGTTAGCCTTTCTGCTGTGTTCTATACCAGGGCTGCCCAGCGGAAGGAGTGGGTCTACTGTGCAAACCGCGCCTTTCGCAAGTTCGTGCCATTTGCCTTCCGTGACACCTCCATATCAGGAATCATTCCTGAGGCTAAGATCCAAGCCTTTCGAGTCCTTCGAAAGATTAAAATTGTAACCGAACATACCTATACACTAGATAAAAAATTCCAAGTTGATCCTAATTCTCCAAATGGTTACTTCATAAAAGGTAGTGAGAAGGATAAGAGTGCTTAAAAAGGAAGGACGTATCGTTGAGTTCCACACTACAGCAAGACATCAATAGCAAAAAAGAAGATTCTCATTTTCTCGTTAGAGAAGCGCAAATCGAAGACTACGACCAACTATGTAACTTATATCACCAATCAGATCTGTATCATTATCAATCTGACAAAGACTATTACTGTGTTCCACCCAATCCAGCCCGTTCTAGGCAGTATATTAAAAAGATTCTAAGGAACCTCAATTCCACGATCCTTGTTATAGAAGTTGAAGGCAAGATAGCTGGCATGAGTGAGATCACCTTCATCGATCACCGAATCGTGCATTTCACCAAACAAAGAAGAACGGCACACGTCGGGGTGATAGTGGTTGATAAAGATCAGAGAGGAACTGGCTTAGCAAACCTACTTGCGGACAAAATGATTGAATGGAGTCGCAATGGTGGGGCTTCGGAGATTACCTGTGAGGTCTTCGAGTTCAACAAGATATCCTTAGCCATGAATGAAAAAATAGGTTTAAAAACCAGATTTAGGACCTTATATCTACCACTCTTCGATCCACCCCAACCATTTCCGTTTCCTAACCCACCACCATCCCTAGCACAACGCATAAGACTCAAAGTAGCCTGGTGGGTGTCGGACATGCTCGACCGAGTAAGAGGAATCAAATAACACTCATATTCCAGAATATCGCTGCCTCCTCGCAGCTATGGCCCCGTGTCCACTGGTACAATATAAAAAGTGCCTTTCCTATACTGATGAAATGTCTTTTTCCCTCGTTCATAGTTCCAGAAAAGCGTCCAGGTGGCGACGGCTAGGGTGCCTTCAGAGCCGAAACCTTTTAGAGGAATGTTCTCTCCATCAAGTGCCCGCTTATAGTTTACATCCAGAAGGAGAAATCCATAGTCGGCTTGACGTAAACTTTGAGAGTCCTGAGCACTTGCTTGTGGAATTACTAGCTCTCCACAGAAAAGCAATCGTTTGGCATTCAATCGATTTTCAAGACGCTGTCCCTGCCAGGACTCAGGACTGGAGCGGGAACGCCGGCAACGGCGAATTGATTCACTGGCAAGTTTGGAAGCATTGGACCCGAAATCGATATTTATATCTCCACCCTTCATGGCTGGTCGACTCCAGCGCACTCTTATACCATCTCCAATTTGGATATCATCATTCAAAAGTCCCGATATCTTGGCCGGCTCAGAGTTGGCCGCTAGAAAAATCTGCCTAAGTTTTTTGCCAGTTCGGTTCTTGATCGCCGAAATATATTGGGAGTGAGCATCTCGGCTTGTGGTCTTAAATAAGGCATTTTGAATCATATCCCGAGCATTATACCCTACTAACGCTACAACGCCGAGCAGAACACTAGCGACAAGAACTTCTACTAAAGTTATACCCTTATTGCAGCCTTTCTGTTCAGCGAAAAAAGTTAACATTATTCAGGTCACCTACCAATATTGTTTCCGAAGACACTCGTTTATGCCCAGACTTTTTAACTGGATCTACCAAAATAGTCTCCATTGTCACCGCAACTTCGCTTGCGTCCGCTCCTGGTTCGAAACACATCATGGTAGCCGCCGGATGGTCGACTCGTGATTCTTTCGAGGGGAAGTAGTGGACTGCATCTTGATAACCAATACGCACAATATGCCTGTTACCGACCTCACATTCTAGACAGCGGTCGAGGATACTGCTTGAGTCGTGATAATCAAGAGATGTAGGGGAGCAGATCGTTTCAATTGTCACATCACCATCAGGTAGCTGAAGTCTCAATTGTGATGAAGACACAATATCGATGGCTATCTGTCTTCGGAAGTAATGATTTACACGCTTCGTTATGCGCTGAGACATGTCGCGATAATTACGCTTTAGATCGCTACGTAGCTCCGCTTGACTCTGATTGCTTATCATTCGAGCAATACCAATCGTAATCATTGCCACCACTCCAACTGCAATCATAAGCTCAATGATCGAGAATCCAGCCTGTTTCATTTTCACACAAACTTCCTCAATTAACTGCTAAAGTCCTTATCGTCTGTAATCAGGTGAGACTTGAAAAGGCTCACGTAATTGTGAAATAGAGAGGTAGCCCCCTCTTTCGAATGACAGCAACATACTAATATATATAGCTATTTTTCTTCTCAGTGAAGAATTCAAGTTAAGCCTATAGACGCTAGTAGGGGCCTACCGATAACAGAGGAAACAATTCGAGTTTGTCAAACATGGTTTAGGTATAAGAATATGGTAGTAAGCCTCAAAGACCAGTCTGGTGTAGGTGTACTAGGGCTAGTACTCATTTTAGCTGGGGGTGTAGGACTCTATGCAGGGGTATCCTCACTTAAGGCCAAGAATAGTCTAAAAGCATCAGATTTGCAGAATGCTAGTCAGGAAGGCAAAGACATCAATTTCAACTCTCTTACCCTGGCTAAAGCCCTTGCCTCGGGAGAAAATCCTGCCATATACCCAGAGCCATACCTTCCGATTGTCAGATCCAACATGGAAGTCAACCCAAGCGCTAAATCGAAAAATAAGCTCTGGAGGGGCGGTAAGAATCGAGTCAACGTATACTCAAAGTCATATAACGGTGATCCCAAGGGCTCTAAATCCACAACCAATATAAAGTTTGGTAGACTGATCACTGGCAACAGCGATCTCCCCTATTTGATAACAGGTGTAGCGACCAAGGCTAGAACCAGAGTTAGCCAAGGCCTAGCCGACAAGAAAACCTCGATTATATCGGCAGCCGGCATTGCCATTCCTCCTCCTCCAGCTCCTGGCTGTAAAATTGAAGTAGATGGCAGAGAGACGTCACAACCTTTTAGTTGTAAAAAGAAAGATGCAGAGCAAAAAGTAGCAGTTAATGAAAAGACTGGAACTCCTATTGTCGATGAGGCAGGGAACCCCATTGTCATAACAGTTCCACCGGTTTACGGAGGATGTGCTGGGGCGGGTAAACCGTGGACATTTGAGACTGATGTTGGTCAAACTGTTACCTTAAAATTTATAGCAGATGGGGTTGTTGTAGACGCTAGAACGGGAAAGATGCCTGGTATGGAGTCCGAAGGAGCGATGGACTTCCCTACTGGTATGCTGGAAAAAACAAGTACTGAGCTTCCCTATCCCGAAGCCAATAGCATCTATGCGAAGAACGTTGAGTTACAGCAGCTTACATATACCGCCCAAAATAGCAATTGGGTTGAAATGAAAGTGCAAGGCCCTGATGGTAATGTGGGAACTTGCTTTGCGGGGATACACGTTAACAAAGGGCCTGAAGAAAATACTGAAGCCGACTCTTGGCATGGCTCCAGCCTAGTAGAGATGGCTGATCGAACGTTCAAACCTATGAAAGACCTGATGGCTGGAGACCTCGTTTGGAACCCAAAGCTAAAAAAGCCTAGCCAGATCATCTATGTTTTTAAATCCCTTCCGAATCAGGCTTTAGTGGAACTGAAAATGAGCAATGGAGTGTCTGTCCAAGTCACCGCACAACACCCCTTCATCACCGATGTAGGGATCAATCAAGCGGTTGACATAAGGCCAGGGGATAGGCTTCCATCAATCGATGGTAAGTGGCTCACGGTGTTATCAACAGGGGTCTTCAAATCGGAATCAGGTCAGCCTGTTTTTGATCTATTTCTAAATCCTGATATTCCGTTAATAGATCGAATGATTAATGTAGATGGCTTACAAGTACCTTCCTATAGGGGGCAAAGCTCTCTTTCTTTGGCCTTAAGTAGAGGCCAAAGAGTCAGCGGGATGGGGTTTGAAAATCCTAGTATTGGATTTACCTCTTCTAACTTGAGGCGATAGATTCAAAAATACTAGAAGGGAACACCGAGGCTGAGGCTATAGACAATTCCCTCAGTTCTTTGGTAACCATCCCTTTCTTCAATTTGAGCTATATAACCCCTGTCGAAAGATTCTCAATGATGTTTTAGTAGCTGAAGCTCCCAATCCAACATATGGAATAAGAAAAGTGTTTTCCCATCGCCAATTTTAACGAGCTAAGGAAGCTAATATTAGCCGCTTCATGCTCTGTTTTTACCCTTAATAAAATATATTAAACAATATTTACAGCCACTTACTTATCAATCATTCAGCCATCCCTACCCTTGTCGATAACGAAGAAGACTAAAGTCGGATGTGTCATGCAATATGAGATCCTAATCAAACCCTGCAAGGAGCTTTGCCTTGTGCTATACCGAGGCCGTGAGATCTGTCGATCGACAGATTGCGTGGTATTGCTAGAGGAGCGGCACCAGCCGACCATTTACTTTCCCATGAGCGCAATTAACACAAAGCAATTAGCTCAATCATCGAAGGTCACCTTTTGCCCGTTCAAAGGCAATGCCAGTTACTTTCATTTAATTGGTGATGATTGCTGTCAGTTGGATGCCATGTGGGGCTACCAAACACCACTTGACGAGGTTCGCGATATTGGCGGCTTCGTGTCGTTTGATGAGAATATCGAAGGCGTAGAAGTCATTAAACCGAAGAACTTCCTAAGTCACTACAGCTTAAAGCGCGCGCCCTACCCCAACCCAGTTATTGAATGGCTTTTGCAGAATATTGGAAAGCCTCCATCCAGCCAAAGCTTTATCAATTCTTTTTTTCAATGCTACCGCCAACACATCGATCCCGACGTCATTTTTTTCAATTTGGTGATTGGAACACTACATCCCCAGCTTACGGGCTATCGCTATTCCTGGCGGCTCGGAGATGAGAGTGTCCGTATGTTTCCTGTATCCCGAGAGGTTTTGCGATCCAAAGCATTTCTCAATAGCCCTGTGAAAGTTGTTCTTGATGGCAAAGGAGGAATACGTCAAAAGATCCAGCCTCTGGGTGAGCCTCAATCTTATCCTATCCTAGAGGAGCTTGCTGAATTGAATGGCACTGACTATGTAGCGCTACCAATGAATTTCTCCGATGGTCAAACTAACTTCATCAGCACTGCCACCAAGCAGGCCAGAGGATTTCGATCGGAACAGCTCGGCGCCTTGTATGAAGCCATGACGCTGGTCGCAAGAGTCTTAGAAGTAGACAACCTTCACACTCGTACCCATATTCTGCTGAGCACGTACCTTGGTCATGAAAGCTGCAAGCGAGTTTTAAGTGGTTCTATCCATCGCGATGCTTATGAGTGCATCGAAGCAGTGATCTTATACTCAGATTTAAGAAATTCAACCCAAGCTTCAAGTGAGAAGAAGCCCCAGGATTACCTGCGTTATTTGAATCAATACATGGAACTGGTGGCTGATCCTATCATCGAACACGGCGGCGAGGTCTTGCGCTTCATCGGAGATGCAATTGTTTCGATATTTCCCTATGGCTTCAATAGAAAGTTCCGAACCGCAGAAATGGCAATGCAGGCGGCCTTGGCATCGAGTACAAAGGCCACCGTTCAAACGGAGTCAAGAAACCAAAAACATATCGATCCCATTGCATTTGGAATAGGAATTCATGTAGGCGAAATCCTATACGGCAATTGCGGGACCCCGGATCGCTTAGAATTTACGGTGATCGGTGAACCAGTAAATGTCGCGGCTCGCATCGAAGATCAATGCAAAGTGCACGATCAGAAGGTGTTGATCTCAGCAGAGGCTGCAGCGCTAGCACCGGGTCAGCTGAAGTCTTTAGGTATGGTGGAATTGAAAGGCGTTGCTCGGCAACGAGAGGTTTTCACGCTTGAAGTAGATGCTTCAGGCCAGGCTGCATAAAGGCGTTGCACAGGTTGTACGCAACGCCTTTTATCATATCAACACTTGTTACTAGGCTTTTCATCTTCTGTGTCCGACTCATCATCATCCATCTCGGAGTACTCTTCGTCTGATTTTCCTTTTCTCTTGGAATTCCTTTCAGACTTCTTTCCGCCTCCTTCTTGGTCAACTTCATCATCAGACTCGTAGTCAGCTTCGTCTTCTTCATCAGCTTCATCATCATCTTTTTCTTCTTCATAGTCACGCTTGCCGTCTTCGTCAACCTTAGAATCCTCTCTATCATTATCAGGCTCCCCATCACCGTCTTCGTTGGGAGCCTGGCAAAGGTCGGGCTCCCCAGCGCCTACAGCCGGAGTGGCGTCAGCAGCCAATCGGCTATTAGAGGTTTCCTTGTTGCCCAAAAAGCCACTATCACTACAAGCCGATAGAAGGAGTGGAGTAGCGAATATAAGGCATATAAGTCGGAAGAAATTCATTTCTTTCCCCTAAGTAAAGATTGGATGATAGGGTTGCCTAACAGGTGTATCGACAGGCTATTTGGTATTCTTGATGTTTCCGATTAACACTAAGCTTGTCAGGCACATACTGCGATTATTTCACACAGCAGATTCCAGAACCCCATGATATTCTGTACAAAAGAGGCTGGCGTGCCACAGAAAAACTCTCTCCCCGGAATATCTATTTAAATTAAATGGCAAAGTCCCTATCGTATGGCTGTTTGCATGTTCGTCTCTTAAACTAGAGGTATTACCCATGATAAAGCTCCACCACCTCAACCAATCAAGATCTCAGCGAATTCTATGGCTCTTGGAAGAGCTGTCTGTAGACTACGAGATCATTCGCTACCAAAGACAAGCTAAAGACTCTCTAGCTCCCCCTGAGCTAAAGGAAGTTCATCCTCTCGGCAAATCGCCGGTGATCGAATTCGAAGGCAAGGTGATGGCCGAATCAGGGGCGATAACCCAGTTCTTAATCGATCGCTTTGCCCCGGACCGCTTAGCGCCGCCATCAGGTAGTGCATCCTGGTTCGACTATCTTTACTGGATCAGCTTTGCAGAAAGTTCGGCGATGATTCCCCTGCTGCTACAACTGTTTATTCATAAGGATGGCGCTGAGACAAATTTTATTCATCTGTATGCTCAGGATGAAGTCAACAAGGTCTTATCCCATCTGGATCAATCTCTGGAAGGCAAGCGATACTTGGTTGACGATCGGCTAACCGGCGCAGATATGATGGTGTCATTTGTTGTTGATGTACTCAAGCGGCGCGAAATTTTGGGGAAGTACCCAAATATCGAACGCTATAGCCATACCCTCTCCGAACATGAAAGCTATCAAAAGGCCATAGCCATCGAAGCACAGAATTCATAGAGTCGTTTTTACAAAGTTTCGCCTCAAGGACGCACGCAGCTTTTCCCTACCAAGCCTAAATTATTGCCATACCATGGTGTCACACATCAGCCCAGGCTTCCGATCTGGGCAATATCACATTGCAAAAATCCCGCAAAGATTCTATCTAGCTAGGTCTGAACTGTCCTGTTTAACCAACGATACGAGCCTGAACTGAATTCTATGGCATGCCCTACCGTCCACAAGACACGATCCACCCATGCTAATTCAGATAAGGAAAGGAGAATCATCAGTGACCGAATTTATAGGCCTTCTTAAAGATATTATCTGGAGCAATGCCCTCATTGCCTTATGCCTCGGAGCCGGGCTTTATTTTAGCTTACGAACCCGATTTGTTCAGCTACGTCATGTCCGAGACATGTTTAAGTTACTCACCGAGGTGAAAGAATCAGACCGAGGTGTCTCATCCTTCCAAGCCCTCGCCATGTCTATTTCTGGCCGTGTGGGTACTGGCAATATCGCAGGTGTGGCCACAGCCATTGCTTTCGGAGGACCCGGAGCAATTTTCTGGATGTGGGTCATCGCATTTTTTGGCTCATCTTCGGCCTACATCGAATCCACCCTCGCCCAGCTGTATAAGGTGGAAATAGACGGGGAACTTCGCGGTGGTCCTGCCTATTTTATTGATCGTGGCCTGGGCTGGCGCCCGTTAGGAATCGCGTTTGCGATTGTCACATTGATTTCAGCAGGTTTCTTCTTACCCGGTATCCAAGCCAACAGTATCGCTATTGGAATGGAGAATGCTTTTGGCATCCAGCCGTCAGTCACAGCCGTTGCCCTGCTAATCGGTCTGGGACTTATTATCTTTGGTGGTGTTAAGCGCATCAGTCACGTTGCCGAGAAAATTGTTCCCTTTATGGCGGTCGCCTACGTATTGCTTGCTATTGGCGTCATCATGGTAAACATCAGCGAACTACCCCGAGTGCTATCTTTAATCATTAGCAGTGCTTTTGGGATGGACTCCACCTTTGGCGGTATCCTTGGGTCAGCGGTTAGTTTCGGGGTAAAACGAGGCATCTATTCAAACGAAGCTGGGCAAGGAACTGGGCCCCATGCAGCTGCGGCGGCAGAGGTGAGTCACCCAGCCAAGCAAGGCTTGGTGCAGTGTTTTTCAGTTTATATTGACACGCTCTTCATCTGCACAGCTACAGCTTTCATGATCCTTCTCACAGGTGCTTACAATACTTACGAGGGTGGTGCTACAACTGGTGCTAAGATTTTTGATGGTATGGGGGACATCGTTCCAGGGCCAGCCTACACACAGCAAGCGGTTGAAACAGTGATTTCTGGTGCTGGAGCACCTTTTGTAGCCATCTCACTCCTTCTTTTCGCCTTTACAACTCTCATGGCTTATTACTACATCGCCGAGACTAATGTGGCCTATCTCACACAACATATGAAGAACCATAAGCTCACGACACTACTTCTTAGGGTCGCCCTTCTTTTCTCCGTCGGTTATGGTACAGTGCAAACAGCCGGTATGGCTTGGGATCTTGGTGATATTGGTGTAGGCTTGATGGCTTGGTTTAATCTGATTGTTATTCTCATATTTATGAAACCCGCGATCGAGGCCCTCAAGGATTACGAGGCGCAGCAGAAGGCTAATAAAGATCCAGTATTTGATGGTAAAGGCTGGAATCTGGGTGATGACTCTCCTTGGAAAGAATAAGATTCGCTCCGTGGCTAAGCCGCGGAGCTTCAGCAATTCACTTATAGTATATCATTCTGCGCTCAATGCGCCTCCTCGGCAAAAGCCTTCAAATCAACCCAGAAATCGCTCCAGTTCCCAGAGCAGGATCTCCAAAACTGCTATCGTTAATCCCCACACTATTCAGGATGGTCACCAAAAGCTTATTATATGAGGTATCACCCTGTAGGATTTGTCCACCTTTGATACGCCCCCCTGCGACGAAGCAAGGGATATCTTGAAAGTTGTGAAGATTCGAGTCCCCTAATTCTGTAGTAGCAAGACATGCCATGGAATCTAATAGGCTCTTGCCACCAGCAGACACACCATCCAACTTTTCAAGAAGTGACGCCATCTGCGCCATATGCCAGCGCTGACAGGTCTTGAACTGATTCGCAGTTCCGCCATTTTCATCACCACCATAGTGAGACAAGTCGTGGTGTCCGCTACCTATGGCAGGGCCCTTGGTGAAGTTGAACACAGTGGGGCTTACAGCGTGAGACCACTGCATCAGACCCACGTTGGTCACGCCGCAAGACATAGCCTGCACCATAATATTGATCATAATTTCCGAAATGAGGCCGTAGTGCTCGTTTTTCTCGAAAGTCTTGGGATAACCTGTTTCTTGATCAGGGAAGTTGATTCCATTGGCATCGAAACTGGCATTACACTGAGCCATGCCACCGCCGTTGCCGCCACCATTATCACCTCCACCACCGTTGCCGCCTCCCATGCCATTGGCAAGATCGATGCGACGCTCTAGTTCACGAAGAGAATCCATGTGACTATCAAGCTTTTCCTTTTCTATCTGACCCAAGCGAGTTTGCAGAGCTTTAAGCTGATTCAAGGAAAAGTCTAAAACACTTTTATCATGATTCATCACCGCATTGCGTTGAACCCGGTTCAAGCTACTACCAAAGATATCCGTGAACGCTGCCTTTGGGTTATCCTGAATATTGGCTCCAGCGCCACCACTTAGATAGCTAACCTGCTTGTCAGCACCTGTCTGGAAGTTGGCGCCAACACCCAAACGTAGAGTCCGTATCAGGGTATTCGCACCTAGTTTTTCACCCAAATAGGTATCAATGGAATGGCTCGATTGCCCTGCTTTGCCGGTAAAGCAAAACTGGGCTCCACCTTCGTGGCTACCTGCTGTGAGGTACTCTAAGCCTCGAACAAACGATACTTTCGAACCTACAGTCGAGAGCGGTGCTGAAACCATAGGAAAGTTTCCTGGTGACGTGGGAAAGAAGGCATTCGCAATATTGCCATTAGGATAATAGAGGAACAGGGCCTTTGGACCACTCGCCACCTGACCAAATGCTTCGGTTTCTGCAATGACTCGGTACAAAGGCAGGCTCACCGCGGAGGCATAGATATTTCTTAGAATTGTTCTACGGGTCATTTTCATCGTCTACTTCCTTTTCGTGAAGGCTGGGCTTGCGACCAAGTCCATCCAGATCTGCTTCAGGTTGCTGCGGTCAATAAATTTCTCTTGTAGATTTTCTATGGCACATTTATCGCGATCTTCATCGATCAAACCATTGGCATAGCGATAGACTTGGGTCACATAACATAGCTTGCCTTGGGTACTGTCGGCCACTAGCTCAGATACCCGACTCACTCCGGAGTAATCGATCTGCTTGCCATCGATAAATAACTTGCCAGAATCATCTACCGGCAAACTATTTTCTGTTGAGCGAAAGCGCCCAATCGGATCGAGTGATTCAAAGCCGAAGCCAGCACCATCCAGTTTCACGTGACAGGCTGCACAAGCCTGATTTTCACTATGAGCGGCAAAGCGCTCCCGAGTGGTTGCATTAGGATCACGCTCTGGCGGAACCACGTCTAAGCTAGGCGGTGGCGGTGGCATGTGATCACAGAGGATTTTTTCCAAGAGAAATACACCACGGTGAATGGGCCCTGTTTCATAGGCTGAAGAGTGAGAAGCTATCACACTACCATGACCCAAGATCCCTAGTCGCTCGTCACTCGGCACTTTGATCTGATTGCCGTTAGCTGTTCCATTGTAGAGCTGAGCCAATGTTTGATTTCCATAGGTATAGTCCGCCAAGAATAAGTCTTCAAATGTTCCATCGGCAAAGAAGAGGCTATTATAGAATGTGTTGGTTTCCTGATAGAGAGGCTCTCTAAGAGTCTCAAAATTAGGGAACATATCGGAATCTTTTGTAATGGAAAGCACCTTGTCATGCTCTAGCCAAGCTCCTAGAAACTCTTTTTGAATATCTTTTGCGGCGTTCGTCTTCAACAAGCGAAGGGCTTGCTCTGCTAAAACATCTTCGCTAGCTAGGCTCCCAGCCTTCGCCAAATCCATCAAGGCTTTATCAGGGGCACTACCAGTAAAAAGGTAGGATAATGCATTTGCGATTTCAAATTGATCCAGGTGACTCACTCCATTGCGCTTCACACCAATCTCTGAGCGATAGATAAACTGTGGAGACATAAACATGCCCCGTAGTACCTGAGTCACAGCTTGTTTATGATCAGTAGCTGGGCGGATATTTTGGTATAGTTCCTTCAGAGAGGACAACTCTTCATTAACTAAACGCTTACGCCATATCTGTTCGCCAAGTAGATAGAACATATTTTCCAAGCAAGCTTGATCCATTCCACCTGAGCAATCATAGTTGCTAATAATACGATCAACGATTGTGGTGGATGTGCTGCTAGCCAAGTCCCAAAAGCCTTTGACATGCTCGAACGTCACAACGTTGATATCTGATATGTTCTTGAAGCCTTCCACTTTTTTAGCAGCTGGAAACAGATTTGATACCGCACTTGCTTGTTGCGTTAAGTCAGCGATTGTGCGCTCTACTTCTTTATTTGAAAGAAGCTTCAAGACCCGACGCCCCACTCCAGAGTCATCGCAGACCGGTGAGAAAACCGGGGTACCATCCTTTTTACAAACGTTGACAGCAATTCGGTTGGGTCCCGACTCTAGGGTGTAGTAATCTGCTTCAGCACAGTATTTCGTGCTAGCAAAGATACTATCTCCTTGGAGAATATCCAGTTCAAAACGGTATTCAGACGGGTGTAGGGATAGGGAGATTTCGCCATCACTACGTGCTACTTTGTCTTTTTCTACAACAATGTCATCGCCAGAAAAGACTCTCAAACTGAAGTGATCGTAGTCGACTTCTTTCAATTCTGAGACAGTTATACTAGCGAGTTCGGTATTCTCTCGATCGCCCATGAGTGGGATCTTAGAGCAAGCACTCATCAAGCTGACAAGCCATATGAATAAGAACATAAACTTCATCAGGAACTCCTAGAAATTAGCTTGAATATAGTCAAAAATCTTTTCGCCACAGCTTTGGTCACAAGAACCTGTCTCTCTCGGAGGCATTGTCTTGGCAGTAACAGATGCAAAGCTTTCGCGAGACGAGCAACTTTTGCAGGCTGCACCTTTTAAAGGAAGGTCGAATGGCTCAACTCCTTCTGCTTCGCGACCATGGCAGCTTGCACACTGCTCCTTGTAAATAGCAGCAGCATTGAATGCTGGTTTTTCTCCTGGTTCCTGTAGTACAGGCTGGATGATGACATCAGCATTGAGTTTCTCACCGTTGGTTCGGCAGACGGGAATCGAAACCCTATTCATTCCGGATTTAAGAGTTTGCATGCGATCAGCTTGAACTTGTTCAGAACAAAGGCTGGTTCCTGCTACAACCCCATCGCTACCCTGGTAGCTCAAATAGAAATAGTAGCGACTCGGAAGAAGACTGAAAGCGATATCACTCGTAGCTTCAGCAAAACTTTCCTGAAAAGCGATGGTTCGATCATCCTGCTCAAGTACCTCAACATCCACTTCAGTATAGTCGGTGAGCGAGAAGCGTGCGATACGAACATCAGCCATCGACCCATCGTGATCTTGGTCCGGTTGCTTATATGAGGCGCTTTTAATAGGAATCAGTGACTCAGGATAGCGGCTGCAGGAGATAGTACTCGCGGCAATAATAAGTGTAATGACGATGTGCTTCATGAAGGCTCCAAACAATAGACATTTCGCAGCAAAGCTACTGCAAGGGGAAGGCCTTCGCGGAGTGGTTTCGAAGTCATGACGATTGTTCAGGATTTTGATTCTTTGGCCCGGCTGGTCCATAGGCCAAGACAGCATTGACTCTAAATGGAGCGCTTAGGAAAGCTCTATATATTTGTAATTATAAGATAAACTTTTGGATCAGCAGCGACACGACGCTAAAATCGAGGAGCAGCACACAGCAACTCCTCTAGGCTACTGATATAACTTAGACTTTCGGGATCAAATCCTTACCAAGAGTAAGAGTTCACAATCGAGAACCCAACCAGTTTCGGCAAATAGATTTGTTTAATTCATTCGTGCAGACCTATAGGATCGTCATTTTTACCTTTATCTTTAGGTAAATAGCATTGTTTTCTAGAAGCATTCGCTTTCCCTGGGGGAATGGATCTTCCTGACTAATTGAAGCACTGTGACGCATCAATTTTCACAAAATCCCTTTTCGGAATCATGGGCTTGCAGCGGCCAATTGTTTCTAGGTAGCTCTTAATCCGTTTTATCAAGTCTGCGTGATTGCAGCTGCTGAACGCATTGAAGGATGAAAAAGGCATAATCGTCATTGCCTTTGCGATTCCGCCACAGTGAATTTGCTCGTTCAAGGAGGTGTTCCTTCATGGTTTCCGCGGAACCACCTTCAGCAAGGCTATCTTTGATATCACCGATCGTTAGTTTACGGCCTTCCGGCCCTCGATTTTCCATAAGCCCATCAGTATATATCATGAGGTAATCCCGATGAGTCATTTGGAAATCCAAAATACCAAACTGAGGCTTACTCGTAACCCCAAGTGGGTCACCTGGCTTGCTGAGTAGGGTATCTCCTTCACCACTATGTAAAAAGACCCCATGATGGCCAGCATTCAGATACCAACCCTGACCCGTCTTGATATCCAGACCCACAATAGCAACAGACATGTATCGCCTTACATCCTGATTCCCATCTATCAGCGCCTCGTTGATAGCTTTAGCTAGAAGAATTAGTTTCTGTGATAAGCCGATACTGGCTCCCGCTTGCTTAACAATATCAAGTGCTGCCCGACAGGCTGCAGCAGCACCAACTGTGATAAATGAAGCATTGATTCCCGAAGCCCCAACATCTCCCATGAAGAGAAAGAGTTCGTTGCTATCGGCATGATAGGCAACCCGCGACCAGTCCCTACTCATGTCGCTAGCCGCTTTAAAGTAGTGGCTAAGCTCAAAACCTGGAGGTTGCGGCACTGCAGGATTTACAGGCGCAAACATCGCTTGGGCCGCCTCCAAAGCTTCCCGCTCTCCTGAGTGTTTGCTCGTTTTTTGCCGTTCTAATAGGTTATGGACTCTTAATATGAGTTCCTGACTGTCTACCGGTTTTGGCAGATAGTCATCGGCTCCAATATCCAGGCCATGAAGCATATCACCCTTTGATGCCCGCGCCGTCAATAGAATTACGGGCACCTCTCGCAGTCTCTGATGTAGTTTCACATTGCGCAATACATCTTCGCCAGAAAAATTAGGCATCATCAAATCAAGAAGCAAAACATCTGGAGGATCAATCTCCATCATGCGGATGCCTTCATACCCATTGGTGGCATACCTAACATGAAAACCACAGTTGCGGAGAATATCAGCCTGCACTTCACAGTTCACATCATTGTCATCGATAATAAACACCTGGCCATCATTATGCTTTTCCAGCCTAGCAATCATTTCTAAGTGATGGGTATCTTCAGAAGGTTCTTCCAGCCCCGAGACAACTGTCTTAACCTCATCGATTTCTTGGCTAGTTGTTTGTAAAACAACCTTATTATTTTCCGGAATAATCACTTTGAACGTTGAGCCTTCTCCAGGTTTTGATGTCACACGAATATCGCCACCCATGAGCTTAAGAATCTCTTTTACCATGGCGAGCCCCAGGCCCGTGCCCTCAAAGGATCGTCGGGCACCCTGATCGACCTGCTTAAACTCTTCAAATATATGGGGGACACTTTCTTCAGGAATTCCAAGACCAGTATCCGACACTTCGATATGGAAGGCATGGGCTGCATCCAACGCGAATGAGACTCTCACCTGATTTGGCTGCCCCGACTTTGCAAACTTAAAAGCATTGCCAATCAGATTTCTTATGATAGCAAAGGCTTTTTCCTTATCAGTAACAAAGGATGTGCTTTCATTCCAGTTCCAACTGGTTTCGATCTCAAAGGATGCTGTATCGTATTTATGAGTCAGCCCCTCGCCCAAGCTTTTAGTATCATTCACTAGCTCATTGAGGGATATAATGGAAGATCGTAGCTCCATCTGACCTCGCCTTGATTTAGCAATATCGAGTATCGTATTCACTTGTAGCATCAGGGATTGAGCCAGACGCTCGATCTTACCAACCTGCTCTTTAACTTTATCGGAAACAGTACCGTAACCTCCTTCAACCACAAGTTTCGAAAACCCAATAATGCCGTTGAGTGGTGTCCGAAGTTCATGAGACACATTATGAAAGAACAGAGTCCGAGCCTCTTCTTGTTCCTTGAGCTGTTGATTGAGGTGGATGGTTCTTTCATAAGCACTAGCGAAGAGCTTAGCCACTACAAAGCCTTGGGCTAGAATCAGGCCCACAATACCATAGCCCATGATAAACGGCACGCTTAACAAACCCATAGTCACTGCTAAATCCACGAATGATGCGGCGATTACGACGAGGATTCCCATAGCTAAAGTTATAGCACCAACAAATCCATCTTTCGCTGCTCTTATAATCCCAAACACTGCGTAAAGAGCTACAAGGACTAGAACTGGGTTGGTATACTCTAGGATCGGACGATAAAACTTCGCAGAACTCCCTAGGACGACTAAGCTGTAGACAGCAGCAAAGACCCACACCCCGATAGAGACTGAAAGCTTAATGTAGCGGCGATAATTATTTTGAGCGAAGGAGACGAAGGCAGCGACGGAGAGATTGAAGGGTAGAAACTCCATGCGACGGAAGAACTCATACTGGCTGCTCGTCATGTTTGGTAAAAGATCTCCAAGTAAGAAGCTCATGGCAAAGAGGCGAAACGATTGTAGTAGACAGAAAGCAGCTAGAAATAGAGTCGACAGATCATCCCGCCGTCTAAAATGAATAAATAAATTATAAAGCCCCATGATGAAGCACATTGCGATCACTGCGACTTGGCTATGTGATTCAGCCATGTGCTGTTTCTGCATCTGATGATAGACGCCGATCTCTGGGTTTTCCCAAATACCGCCAGCACTAAAGTGGAAGTTTGAGACATGGATCAGCAAAATATAATCTCCGGCCCCCTGGGAGGGAATTGGTAAGCGAAACAGCCCCGTGCCAAGCTGAGGTCTTTCCCGGCCTTTTTGAGCAGCTACAGTTCCCCAAGAGCCAATTCCATTAACTCGACCTTCCTTAAGATCTAGCAAGTACAAGCGGTAGGCCGAATCTGCCCGAAGATGAAGCCCTAGACCTCGGCCTTTCGGGTCCAGGTTCTTCAGGCGAATCATAAAGCTACCCATAGGCCTAGCCCCTGGCAGCTTGGTGTTCAGGCTCTGAAGTGAGCCCATTTCCGGATTCTTAAGAATATCGCTGGGGTTCGCCAATTCACCGATCAGCGCCCTGGTCTGCCCTTGAAATCGAACAGATCGTTCGAATGTCTGTCCAGACAAATCAACTTGGCCACCCTTGAGCTCCAAGTCCAGGCGCCCTCTCCCACAGGACAGGAGCCAAGGTATCAACACTAGTATAAATAGCCAGTACTTCAAGGAAACCTCAAAAACGATTCTTCAGTTCTTCCATCGGTCGCCGATCCTCAAATTTCAGAAACCTCGGATCTATTGAATTTTAATTTTTAAATATCAAATGGTTATCTGGATTCAGGGATCACTTTGGAATATTATAGACCCGTTTCCTACCAGAGAGTTTAGTCATTTTGGTCAAATAGGCTTTCGCCTCAAGATTCCAACTCAGTTTGTAGAGAAACCATGCTCAAGTTGATTGCTTCTCACTGGAAACTGCGTTACAAAAATTGCCCAAACCTTAATAAAGAGTGAGCCTCATGGAATTCAAAACTGCACTAGAACAATTTCTCGATGCCATAAGCAAAAAGCAGATGGCGACAATCAGAAAATTTTTACCCAAATCGGGACCCATGGCAGGGATCATGTGCGATGGCACGATCTTAGACACCGTTGAGGATTTTCTTGAGTTTTTTGACGATTGGTTCGAAGACGATCAATGGTCGATCACCCACGACCTAGTATTTGTTGAAGAGTCTTCAGAGATGGCATATGGCGTTACGGAAGGTGACTATTTCGACAAGGATGATGATGGAGAACCATACAGCCTTAGCCTTATCACAACCTGCATCATGAGAAACATCGAAGGCCAGTGGATCGTAACTCTGTTTCAGCAAACTGAAGCGAACCTTGACGACTAGCGATGGCCGGTCTCAAAGCCTGTTTGCTAAAAATCGCAGATCTAGCGCCTGGTTTGTCTCTACGGAGTGCGCGGCGCGAATCAGCTCATCCCGAGACACTGACTTCGCGCCACGTTCGACTTAGGGAGAGGTTTTAAGATAAAGATGTGAGCTTAATCCTTCAAGACTCATCCTGACACGACCATCGTTATCACTAAATAAGTTTGATTCGCGACCCAGCTGCCCATCTAAAGACATATTAGGCTCCATTTTGAGATCAACGTCTTGTTCTTCGTCGCTGGAATTGATTGCGACTAAAGCAAGCTGAGAATCTAATTTTCGGGTGTAGACTACGACTCCTCTATCGGCATACAAGACATCAAGTTCGCCGCTGCGAAAAAGTTTACGGCTCTTGAACTTAAGTCTTAACACATCCAGATAAGGGATTGGACAAGTCATCCTTTAAACTCCATTCGTGAAAAAAATCTACGTCACTCCATAGTGACTTAACATGATCAGTTATATTTTCTAGGGATTCAAGATCAACTTGCCAGGCTGGGTTGTTCGCAGAATAAAGAACACCTATGCGCTTGATCTTTCTTTACATATCCGTACTCAATCAAGTCTAATTAATGTTGGTTAAATTCAAGATTCAAAATTTAGAAATCTCAGCTAGTTTTTAATAAGTATTATAGAAATCCAAGCTCCAGGAACCGAAATTCTCTCGCTACATTCTAGTAACACAGACCCTCATTTACGAAGTTTTTATGATTTCTACAAAGACATACTAGCGACGCAAGTTAGTACCATTAGGGGAGCAAGATGAAAAGAATTGAATTCTCAAGTGACCACTGACTATGTTTTGGTGCAGGTCCGCTAAACTAAATTTAGTTTAGCGGCGTAAGGTTTGCGTTAGTAGTTTATCAAAACCATTTGCGAAAGCCTGGATATCTTTCGCACCTAGGGGTGCCGGTCCCCCTGAAATCATTCCCGTTGAACGCAAATCATCCATGAAGTTCCTCATCGATAAAGCTTCCTTAATGCTGGCTTCGGTATAGACCTTGCCACGGGGATTGATAGCAGCAGCCCCCTTCTGAACGATCAGATCTGCCAAAGGAATATCGGCCGTGATCACAAGGTCGATGGGCTTACAGTTCTCCACAATATAAGCATCAGCAACATCGGCTCCCTTATCCACCACCACAAGAGCTGCTAATGGGCTTTTGGGGATCCGCATCTGGCTATTAGCAACCATCGTAACAGGAGTTTGGGTGCGCTCCATAGCTTTAAAAACAATCTCTTTCACTTGAGCGGGACATGCGTCCGCATCAATCCAAATTCGTGTCAATCTATTAAGGCTCCTATAAGATTCGCAGCCGAGTCTCGCCTGCGGTCAATTTTAACGAAACTTAGGTGTGGACTTTGTTAAGGAACTGTTGCAAACGCTCCGTTTTTGGAGACGCAAATAATTCCTGAGTCGGTCCCTGCTCTAAAATTGTCCCATGTTCCAAAAACAGGGTCCAATCTGAGATTTTCTTAACGAAGCTCATCTCGTGGGTCACGATAATCATGGTAATGCCGGACTTTGCGACATCAACCAAAACATCACATACGTCGTCCACCAGCTCAGGATCGAGAGCGCTAGTCGGCTCATCGCAAAGTAAAACCTTTGGCTCTAGAGCCAAAGCCCGTGCAATGCCCACCCGTTGCTGCTGACCACCTGACAATGAATCAGGATACTTATGTTGATGATCCGTAAGGCCGACTCGAATCAGCAAATCGGAAGCTCTAGCCATAGAGTTTTTCTTACTAAGCCCTTTTACCTTACGAATGCCCAAAGCCACGTTCTCTTGGGCTGTGAGGTGGGGAAAAAGCTCGAACCTCTGAAACACCATCGCCGTGTTCTGACGGACTTTGTGAATTGGGCGTTTAGTTGTGCCATAGTGAATACCACAAACCTCGATATCTCCGCGATCGATAGTTTCCAAAGCATTGATACTACGAAGGCAGGTGCTTTTACCACCACCTGATGGCCCTATGAGGCATACAACCTGACCTTCTTTCACCTTGAAGTTAATATCTTTTAGAACTTCTACAGGCCCTTTCTCCGATGGAAAGCTCTTGAAGACTTCCTTGAACTCAACAATGGTTTGACTCATGCCACCCTTAACTTTCTTTCTAAATAACGACCGTAGCTACTCAATATATAGTTGAGTGCAAAGTAAATCACAGCAACGACGAACCAGGTTTCAAAGCTGCGAAAGCTAACCGAAACTACATTGAGAGCCGATTTGGTTAGATCAGCTACAGAAATAACCGATACAAGAGACGAGTCTTTCACCAAACTTACAAACTGCCCAACCAGTGGTGGCAGCATCCGGCGCAGCGCTTGAGGAGCAATCACCGAGCCAGCGATTTGTATCGAAGTGAGGCCCATACTTTTCGCAGCATCCACCTGCCCCTTTTCAAATTCTTGGATCGTGCCTCGGAAAATATCGCCAACATAGGCCGAGCAAAATAGACTTAAAGTCAGAACACCGGCGGTTTCCGGCTCTAATTCTAAGGCCGTGCCCACAATAAAGTAAATCACATACAATTGGACTAATACGGGCGTGTTCCGAAAGACATCCACATAAAACACAGCGACCCGACGAGTTACGGGCTCCTGGCTCAGCAAAGCCAGCCCGAGAAGGACTCCCATGATTGAGCCCATCACGATACTGATCACGCTAATATATATGGTGCCCCAAAGCCCCTGTAGGATAATCCCTGGCTTACCAGACTCCGAAAGCCAAATATAATCCCACAAAAATCCGAACTCCCAATCGTAGTCCAGATTCCAGAAACTATAGACAAGAAAGCCGATGGCTGAACCCACCGTAGCGAGTGCTAGGAGGGTATAAAAAAACGGAAGACTTTTTTTGTACATGGGGCGCCTTAGAATAAATTAGGAAACTTTGACTTCCAAGTCATATCAATGAAGATTTTTTTATAGGTATAATCGTAGCCGCCGGTTTTATCAGCCTTCCATTTAGCGAGAAATTCATTAAACTTTGTCACGAGACTCTGGTCCTGCTTTCTAGCTGCCAACCCGAAGTACTCTTCTGACAAAACATCCGGCATCAGTGAAACTTTTCCTTTCTTGCTTTCGGCATATAGTTCGAGATAGGGCTTGTCATAGATGAAGGCATCCATTCGCCCCAGCAATACCGACTGCGCTGCATCAGCCTCACTATCTAATTTACGAACCTTGGCTTTGCTGATACTCTTACCAACAAAAATATCGCCTGTGGTACCAAGCTTCACAACAATCTTATGCTTCTTTTGATCCAGATCCTTTAGATTGCGCACCGTCTTCGCTAATTCAGGCCGCATGAGCACCTTCAAACCAGCCTTATAATAGGGCTCGCTAAACAGAACTGCCTTACGTCTTGCTGGGGTGATCGTCATACCCGACACCACAACATCATATTTTTTCGCCATCAAACCGGGAATAATTCCATCCCACTTGGTGCTGATAAACTCTGTCTTAACCCCCAAGAATTTGGCGAAGGCGTTCATCATTTCTATGTCAAAGCCAACATACTCACCAGATTTGGTTCGCATTTCAAAGGGCAAAAACCCCGGTTCCATACCGACTTTAATGACACCCTTTGACTGGATGTCCTTTAAGGTGTCAGCTTGTGCTGGAATCGCGAGGGCCACAAGAAGAAAACAAAAACTTATCAGTCGACGAATCATTGGGAACCTCATCTGAGTCAGGTCGTGAATCCCGTAAACGTAGACATTTAAAGAAATAATGACAAGCGCTAATTCTAGGGGAACATGGCGTGGTAAGCCTAATGGAGGCATGAAACCTGGAATTATGCAGCCGATTAGGCTGCACCAAGGCTAGAGACAGTCCCGAAGCTTAATTAATCGGCGAAAGAAGCTCTTCCTTGCGTACGATGTTTCTCACACCGTGGGCGTGATCCTCTTTAAATACGTTATTTTCACACCATCGATCCAGACTAGCCATGCTCAAAGGCGAACACTCGGCACCTACACTCCAGCTCACCTGAAATGGCGAACATGACTCTTCTGTATACTTCGGACCAGTCGTTGAACCAAGGTAACGCACCAATTCCTTGGATTTTGGAAGACTCTTGGGCTGATTGCCCTTGACATCATAGTTGGCGAAGTCTAGCTCCCCGGCTTTTCCATCGGTGAGATAAAAGACTCGCGCTTCAACCCGTAGGGTGGGGTTCTTACACTTTGGATTGAAACAAGAGTTAAGAGTCGCACCAGGCTTGACATTACAGGAGCTAAAGACCCAGTGAACTTCAACCGTGTCACCAGCAATCACACCTTTGCAACCTTTGCCATCCTCGCTTCTCTCTGACAGCTTGAGCTTAGGACGCGTGTTTTCACAGATATAGCCGCGATTCTCATCTTCGCCACCGAGCCTTCCAAATGCGGGTGATTTATGCTCGGCAAAACGATGGAAGTGAATGTTACAGAGATTCATATCTTTATATTCTGGTGCAAAGGCCCACCGGCTAGAATTGCTCCCTTTCTCAATGGTAATGTCCCGCGGTGACTGGGGCCCAGCACCCTCACAGGAGCCATCTGCCTTTTCGTCTGCAGCCCATCCCCCACTCGCTAAAATCAACCCAAATCCAACAAGTACCGTCTTTCCAAACATGTCAATACCTTCTTTCCTAATGAGTCAACAAACCACTTATAACATTTCCAGGTCGTGAAACTCTTCGCTACCAGTTTCCGACTCTGCGATTCGATTGAGAACGTCCGTTTCTTTAAATGCTAAACCGCAGCCAAAGCCAATACGTGTTTTGTTGCGCTTTAATTCCCAGCAGAACTGTTGGGTGTAAGCGTTGGTATCTAAAATAAAGTAGCTTTGGTAGCCTGGAGCGATAAATGGCAAGCTAATTCCCAAGTCCAGGCCCTGCAAGTTCAGTTGGTTCTTGATCTTACTAGAGTAGATATTGAGATATTCTTTGAAAATGTCAAGCTTTACTGATTTATCAAGAATCTTCCTAGGATCCTTCGTTAAAACCGATGCATCATCAGACCAAAAGTGCACCGTCAACAGCACCTTGTTCTCTGAAGAGCCGATGACCATAGTCGCCAGGTACTGATAGAATGGCAAATCATCGACACCAAGGATGGTGGTTTCGAATTGCAGATTGGTAAAACTCTTGAGAGAGTTACTCGACGTTTCTACTAGGAAATCTTGGAATTTTGGATTAACTGCACTCACAAGTTACCCACCTTCCTTTGGATCTCGGGTTACGATAACAAAAGCCACATCATCATTGAAAGGGCTCACACAGTCCAGACTCTTCACGAAGTGGCGCAATTTATTGTATTTGAGATCAGGCACATTGCGACCGCCTAGAATCAAACGCAGGTCACGAGAGGTCAAACGCTTGCCACTGATATCTTCATTTTCTATGAGTCCATCCGTATAAAGAAAAAGTGACTCGTCCTCGGGCAAATGGAAGGCAGTACCCTGGAACTTTTGGTTCTCGGTCACACCAATGGGCCCATTTCGATTCAGTAGTCCTTTTACTTTGTTTTTACCAAAGAGCATCACACGGGGATGACCACAGCTCACGTAGTGACCATCACCAGTGTTAAGATCAATTTCGATGATTGCCAGGGTCAGTAAGCGATTGGCTCTTTGCAGGATATCGTAGATCCCATTGTTCAAACTGCTTGCAAACAAATCCAAACGTTTGCCATCAAACTCCGGCGCTAGAAGTGTTTTCAATACCCCACGAAATAAGCCAGCGACACAGCCAGTAACCATCGCTGCCGCGGTTCCATGACCATTAACATCTGCAATACACACAATCAGGCGATTCCGTTCTTCATCAAAAAGATAGTCAAACCAGTCGCCACCGGTAGCTTCAGCAGATTCATAAACCCAACGAAGGGTAACCCCTTCAACTTCGAAAGATACGGGTAATAGAGCTTTTTGAACCGTTCGAGCGCTGAGAACACTAGATTTTAGGGTCACCGTTTCCGTTACATCATCTCCCAAGACTACAACGATAGGCGTTCGAGCGTTCGGGCTACGTATTACCAGAGATTTCCAGTTGATATATTCCTCTTCGTTTTGCTCAATGTAAGATAGGCTGAGGCTGGGATCATGTTTCAAGCCTTCGATATAATCAGAGAAACTCTGCCGCGCATTTTCGGAGACCAATTGAGTAAGGTTTGTGCCGACAACGTCATATTTTTTACGATAGAAGTACTCCTCACCATAGCTATTAATTCGAATGATCTGCCCTTCCACATTGGTTAGAATACAAATCAGTGGCAACTCTTCTATGAGGTCATCAGTGAATAGCGCCGCTGATTCGAACGAGGCAAATAGTTCATAAAGTGCAATTAAGTCATTTGGAATAATAGCCATAGTGTTTCCGTTACGCTGACTTTAACTTCATGCCATCTTGGTGCAGCTTCAGAGTGAAGCGAGTTCCCTGCCCTCTTGTCGAGGCCACTTGGATATCTCCTCCAATCTCTTGCACTGCAGTTAGTAATGCTCCCATACCAAACCCACGGCCTGAGATCTCGGTCACGCGATCGCGGGTTGAAAAACCATTGTCAAATATCAATTTGAGAATTTCATCTTCGTTCATTTTATCCAATTCAAGCTGGGACATCAGCCCTCTACCTATAGCTTTGCTTTTAATTTTCTCTTGATCGAGGCCCTTGCCATCGTCTTCCACTACCAGCCGAATCTCGTCGTCGTGTTGTTCGACTTTGATAGTTAGACTGCCAACAGGTGCCTTGTCGCCGCGCTCATCAGGAAATTCGATGCCATGATCCAAAGCATTCCGCACTAGATGAATCAGATTATGAATAATATTCTGTACTAGCTGGGGGTCGACGAGAATATCGCCACCGATAATTTTGAAGTCAACCTCTTTACCCAGCTGCAAAGCGAGGTGTTTCACCACCTCTCTAAAATGAGAAAGCAGAGAGAAAGCCGTTACTTTCTGGATGTCTTTCAACCAGTAATCCACAATCTTGATAATTTTGACGTCGGCCTTTTCTGCTTCGAGACGATCACGTAAAAGCGCAATACTTCCTTCCGATAGGGCATAGGATTTTTCACCGTGAAGCTTGCCATCCAAGCCTATCACTTCTGCATGCTTATTCATAAAGCTTTGTAACATGGATTGGATTTCACGGACGTCATCCACATGAGGATGGAGCAGACTTTCAAGCTCGTGGATATATGACCCTATATCTTCCAAGCCGAACGAGTAAAAGTTACCCTTAAGTGTATGAAGAACCATTTTGAAATGGCTACGATCTTTATCCTTCAGATGACTACAGGCTAGATCAACCCGTTCCTCAGCATCGATTACGAACGATTTGAAGGCTTCCTTTTCCCGCACGATTTTCAAGAGGCATTGATTCAAATGGGCTTCTTTCTCGGCACGAAGCACCGGACCAGCATCAGACACGCTATAGAGAATCGATTCGACGCTATTTTCCCCGTCACGAATGACCGCTCCTTCTAAGTCGACGGCCCCGTGGTGCAGAATATAGCGACGTGCAACCTGACTCAATGCTGCCTCTTCAGGGAGCATATCATCAAATATTTGGGTTATCGCAAGACTAAAATGTTCTGTTTCTCGCGGATCGAGTTCTAAGATCGTAGCAAGGCTGGTTCCGGATTCCACTTTTTTGTGGAAAAGGTCATCGCAAGATGCAGTGAAACCTTCAAGGACGTGTCCATCATGATCAACCCGTAAGAAGCCTGTCTTGACGTTATCATATATGGTCCGGATCGTTTGGGTTCTCTCTTCGACCTTGCGCTCTAGATTCTCGTTTAAGACTCTAATTTTTCCCTCGGCGACCCGTAGCTGCCGGTAGTCAGCAGCAAAGCGCTTGGATAGAATAGCTGACTGAGAAAGGATAAAACCAAGGAGTCCCCAATGAACAATTGTTGCATTGATGGCGGCACTATTTTGAGATAGAAGAATGTCGTTGACGACTCCGAAGCCCAAGGCACTGAAACCCACGAGGAATATCAGGCTACCATCTCGTTTCTTTCTCACCACATTAACCAGGGCTGTCACAACGCTTAGTAGAATAAACACAACAACCAGTTGAAAGTAAGGGAGGGATTGACCAAATATCTTTGGCGAGGTGACTAAGGCCAAGGCTGTAAAAGCCAACGACGTCCATACACCGAGCTGAACGATCCAGCGCCAGACTTCCTTATTATATAACAGGTTAAAAAATCTTATAAAGGTAAGTACTCCGAGTCCAAAAGTCATGTATTCAACCTTCGAACTCCAGATGATATCAGGAGTCTCGAATACATGGTGGTGCCAAAGCCCATTAGAACGGACAAATGTACGGACGCCGATAATCAAGCAGAAAAGACCAAACCAAAGGGGTGCCCGTTCTTCACGCCTCAAAAGGTACAGGATCAGATGATAAAAACCCATCATCACAATCGCACCGACCAAGAATGCATCGGTGATGATATCGCCCTTCCGCTTCTTGATGATCGCTGGCTCAAGACCTAAGTAAGTTTCCAAAGCTGAGAAGCGCCTATGAGTCGCAAAATTAGAGTTCTGGATAAAAATATCGAAGGTGGCCTGCTTCGGAGTAAAAGTCAACAAGGACTCCCGCTGCCCAGGCACTTCCTCGGTGGCTGAGGTTCCTACAATGCCGCCCTCACTCAAGATCACATCATCGACTATAATTTTATGACTAGAGAAAATTTCAGCAGTCCAAAATGTGAGTTGGCGTGGTGCATCCAAGATTACTCTAAGGTGAAGTGTCCCATAGCCATCAATCCCACCGGGAGTCACATCAGCCATCACAACCTGGGCATCTACAGTTTCAGGGTCGCTAGCCTGGTTAAGACTACTTGAATCGATGAGCTGCTTGTCGTAGTAATGCCAATTCTCAGAGATCGCAAGCAAATCATTTTTTTGCCAGTCATGCCCCCGTAGATCGAGGACACCTGGAGTGTTGCTTTGATTTTCTGCTAATGACAGCTCTGCAAGTACCAGGGTACAAACAAAGCATCGAAAGACAATGTTCATATTTTTTCTATTTCACCAAAGATACAAGATTCTTCTCAATCTGATATCGGAAGATTTTCATTTTTCTGAATGATTCATCAAGTAGGTTGCTATAGGACTTGATCTAGAACAGGATACGCAAGTACCATTAATAAGGGTTCAATTTTCTACGAGATCGGAACACATCATGGCTACAAAAGTTCTTATCGTTGATGATTCAAAAACTGCACGAAAAGAAGTTGTTCGGGTTGTTCACAACCATGGTATCCTCACCATCGAAGCTCAAAATGGCAAGGAAGCCCTTGCCAAACTGGAAGAAAAGGAAGACATCAAGCTCGTCTTTTGCGACGTAAACATGCCCGAAATGAATGGCATTGAGTTTCTTGAGGCTGTAAAAAAACAGGACAAATTCCAAAATCTACCCGTTGTTATGCTAACAAGCGAAGCAACTCAAGACGTGATGAAACGAGCCAAAGAGTTGGGAGTCACAGGCTGGATCATCAAACCAGCAGACCCCAAGACGGTGAACACCCTACTCGATACATTTTGCGCATAACGAGAGGAGACAGCGTGAGCTATAACCCCAAGTTAAAACAAATCATCGTGGATGGTTTTTATGATTTTTTTAAAAATCGATTTGACGAAGATATGGTCTTTGAAGAGAATGCTGACTTCGATTTCACCAATTGTTATTCTTCTCGGATCAAGGTCAAAGGCAATCACATCAACGGCTACTTGATCATCAATGTGGACCCAGCAGCACTAAAGCACAGCCACCCGGAACGTAAGTACGGCGACGAAATTGTCGAGGAAGATTTGATGGATTGGGTTGGTGAAATTGTTAATCGGGTTCTCGGCAACATCAAAAACGACCTCTTGTCCTTCGACTTAGACACCACTTTGAATCCTCCAAGCTCTCAAAATAGTCCCTTTGAGAAAGCCGACGACGTCAAAACAGAACCTGAGACATATGTGTTTAGCAACGGTACGTATCAACTTGGAATTACATTCCAGGCGGATATTTCTGAAAGTGTAAAATTCGATAAATCAGCTTAAGGAATCATGCTGTGACTGAAGCGAAAAAACTTTATGATGGCAACGACATCAGTATGTTAAAGGGCGCCCTACGGGATGCGGCCTCCAACCGACTCAAGAGCGTAATCCCAGCGGCTGGATTCCAAGCCATCGAAATGGAGTCTCATCCAGCACTGTCAGAAGATGATTGGATGGTTAAGATCATCGTGGAATCTGAAGACTTGATATTCACCTTTCGGGTGTACTACCAAGTTGACGACGCCAAAGCCTTTGCTTCTCAAAAGGCAAGCTTCAAGGGTAAAAATATCTCGCCATTTCTTTGCCACGACTTCATCCGGGAATACTGTAACCTTACTGCTGGTGCGTTGAAGATTTGGCTTCAAAGTAATTATTCAGCACTGAAAGAATCTGGTGAACTGGTCGTCAACCTTCCCAACCAGAAGCCCGCCCTCTCAGAACCTCTAGCATTTAAAGAGGATGAAGAAGAAGAGATTTACGACTTTTGGATCTTTACCTTAGATAATGCCCAAATTCTCTGTAGTTGGGATGTAGAAATCCACGATTGGGCCGGCGTCACAGAAATGCTGAAAAGCACGTCATCTCTTGCTGAGCAAGACGACGGCGGCGACGTAGACTTCCTCTAAATGATTTAGTACAAACGGCTCAAGGGTGCAAAACTCTTGAGCTTTCCCACTTTCAGGGAAAAATAACCTGGCCACAAGGCCACGTGAACTTGCAGTGACTCCCCAGAAAAATCCCCCTAAGAAAGCTTACTTCAAATTACCAAGCCCTTCGCCGAACGGGAAATAACAGACGTACTTGAGGCTAATTTTTTCAATCCATGCGGAGGGGCCGTGACCACCAACACGGGCAAACGAGTTGCAGTTATGGATGCAGATCTCCACTATCGAGAGATTCTTACCCAATACTGTCTTGAAGAGGGATACCAGGACGTCGCTGAATACGAGTCACCAGACGATCTCGCTAAGGCTCTGGATACCGAAAAGTTTGATCTCTTCATCGTCGATTGGTCAGCCAAAGGGCAGATCACCGGTGCTGGCATTGTCAACCGCATACGAGCCAAACAGGCAACGGCTTTAACTCCCATTTTGGTTTTCTCGGGCGTTATTAGTGAACACGATATGACGCTTACGGAAGAGTTCTTCTCGATGGACTTCCTCCAGAAGCCGGTCACCCAATCCATATTTCGCACTAAACTTCAAGCAGTGAATAAAGAGTACCAATGGTATCAAGCCAATTTTCGGCTTATTGACAAAGCCTTCAAAAAAGGCTGTGAGAACCTTCAGGCAATTAAGTCGATTCTTAAATTACTGGACAAAGCCCCTAATCCGATTCCACTAGGCCTTCTGGTTTCAGACGTTCTTTTAGAAAAAAACCAGCTTAGCGCTTGTGAAGCTGTACAGAAAAAAATCCTAGCTGTAGATAAGAAGAATATCAGGGCACTGAGCAATCTAGGCAAAATCGCATTGGAGCGGAAAGAAAACCATAAAGCCTATCAGTTCCTTAAAGCAGCCGATAAGATATCGCCGGACAATCTAGGCCGGATCTGCACCTTAGGCCAACTAGAACTTCAAGAGCAAGAGTCTCAGCTAGCCAAGGACACTTTTGCTAGGGGGCTGGAAATTGATAGTCAAAGCGAAGCAGCAAACGCCGGCGCAATTATCGCTCAAAATCTAGATGAATTTCTTTGCTCTAAACCACCTTCGATTTCAAAACCGTTTGCGTGCCTCATGAATTCAATCGGGATTTCAAAGGTGCAATCAGGCGCTATAGACGATGGAATTACACACTACCAATCGGCACTATCGTTTTTAAACAACCGCCGTGATAAAACCAAAGTGATGTTCAACATCGGTTACGGTTACTTCCGCCAGGAAGATTATGAGAATGCCATGGCCTGGTTCGAAAGATCTTTTCAAGAGAGCCAGGATCGATTTGCGAAGGCCAGCACCTATGCAGAACTTGTTAAAAAGCAATTTGGCATCAAGCAAAACCTAATGACACTTAGCAATGCAGACGATCTCGATCAGAAGTTTCCAGATAGTAGTGAAGATGTCGATGAATTCTTTGAAATGATCGGATAGGAATCCATCAACTGCCCGCGCACGTTCGAAAGAGGGGCCAAACCGGTTCCTCTTTTTTCTTTTTTATCTACAAGCAACCGCTCGCAATCAGAAATTTCCCTTCTCATTATATGTGCCATGGTATAGATTTCCCATGATACGCAATCCAGGAGCTATACCTTGCAGAGTTTACTATCATACTTCTCTCAGAATCATCGGCTGACAAACTTGCTATTTGGCCTTGTCCTTCTTGGTGGAATCTTATCTTGGTTTCACATCAAAAAGGAAGAGATGCCAGAGTTTGAATCCAACTCAATTCGCATTAGTGCCTCATATCCAGGCGCCAATGCAGCGGATGTCGAACGTCTGGTCATCTTTGAAATCGAGAAACGCTTGCGGGGACTCTCCGGCATTGAAACCATTAGCAGCGAAGCAGGCACAGGTAGCGCCTCCATCTCGGTATCACTCCTAAACAACCTGGATGACAAGCAGGTCGTTCTACAGTCCATACGCGAGGCTGCACTCGACGCACCGTTGCCTGACCGCGTTCGCGAAACCATCAGCTTCCGGCAATTTAAGACCAGTGAGAAGGCGATTATGGACATTTCCCTGTCTCACAGTGAAGCCCACCTTTTGAACTTCGAAGATCGGCGCATGGTTCAAGACCAAGCCCGCTCACTCGAAAATATGCTCGTCGCGTCACCATTGATCAGCTCTGTGAGCCAACGGGGGTTTCTTGAGCAGGAGATACAGATCCTTGTTGAGCCCACCAAGCTAGAGCAGTTCGAAATCCCAATAAGCCAAATTGCAGCATCAATTCGCAATAATAATATCCGTCTTCCAGCTGGCGCCCTAGAAGATACGGGTGAAACCAAAGTAACGATCCAATCCGAGCTTGACCAGGTTGAGAAGTTTGAGAATCTCACTGTGTCCAGTAATTTTGGAGGCCGCAACATCCGACTCAAGGACGTAGCAAAAGTGTTACGGATCTTTCAAAAAACACGATCCATTCAAAAGGTTAATGGCCACGAAGCTGTGATCATCAATATTCGTAAATCAGTTGATGCAGATATTACAGAGGCGCAAGAGGCAGTATTAAAGATTCTCGATCAATTCAAGCAGAGTCGTAAGAACGCCAAGCTTAAGATCATAGCTCTGGACGACGAATCCTATGTGATCTCCAACCGACTCAAGATCATCGCCAGCAATGGCATTGTGGGATTCCTTCTAATTCTCATTTGCCTCCTCCTTTTCCTCGACCTTAGGTCTGGGATATGGGTTGCTATGGGTATTCCGTTTTCCCTGTGCTTTACCTTGATTATTTCCAACTACCTTGGCTTTACTGTCAACAACGTGACCCTCGCTGCCGTAATCATCGTCTTAGGAATCGTTGTCGATGATGCGATCATTGTGGCTGAAAATGTATCCCGGAAAAAGTCTTTAGGGCTATCGGAACTCGATGCCAGCGTCGAAGGCACAAAACAGGTGATGCTACCCATTATTGCTAGCATCTTAACCACTTGTGTTGCCTTTGTTCCCTTTTATTTTTTCGAGGGCCGATTCTCATCATTTGTGCTTTATATCCCATCGATCGTCATCATCATGCTCATGGGAAGCCTACTTGAATCCACCCTCATACTTCCATCTCACCTCCAAGGCTGGAAACTCAAAGAGCAAAAAGAAGCGGGGCACTGGTTCTTTAAATTCGAAGAACGTTTTGCCAAACTTCTCAAAATCGTGCTCCGATTCCGGGCGATCTACGTCCTCGTTTTTATCGGTATTCTAGCCGGCTCAGTCTACATCTTTCAAAATAAGCTCAAATTCGTCCTCTTCCCCCAAGACGAGAATTCAGAGATATTCATTAGAGCAACAGCAAAGGATGCGCAAAATGCCATTGAAACGGCAGAATTATCACGGAAAATCGAATCTATGGTGCTACAAGATGAAGGTCTGGTAGTAGGCATTCGCAGTAGCATTGGCCAAAGCCGACGAGGCCGCCAGAGCTTGGCCAATAGTATTTCTTACCGCATTGAGCTGACTGCAAAGGAAGAGCGAGCTGAGAGTTCGGAAAGTATCTCAGACCGTTGGGCGACGAAGCTCAAGGAAATGACTGAGTTCACCAAGGCTCGCGTTATCAAGGGTCGATTTGGATTTTCTAGTGGCAGCCCACTGGAGATAATGATTCAATCAAATCGCGATGGCGAACGTCATGAGATTGCCCAGCTTGTAAAGGCCGAGCTTGATAAGATCGAGGGAGTTCATAACAGCGAGATTGAAGCTCCGCTGCTAGAAGACACTTATGAGATTGATTTCCGAAAGGACCGTATGGCCCAACTAAATCTCGATCCAAAAACAATTGCTGAGAGTATTCGGATATTTGTTGAAGGACAGATTCTATACACCCTTCCCGAGGGTGATCAAGAGATTGAAGTTCGGCTCACCAATTCCGTGGATTCTCGTAAGAAGATCGAGCAGCTACTAGAGAAACATATTGGCAATAGTGCCGGTTACCTTGTGCCCTTGCGAGAAGTCATCGAAGTTAAGAAGCTTCAGAAGCCCGCCAGTATCTCTAGGGTAGACTACCAGCGAACCACCATGGTTTACGGCGATCTGAAACCAGGTAGTAAACTGACCTCTCTTGAAGTGGCTGAAATGCTGGAAAGTGGACCATTTCCTCGGATCCTAGAAGAGCATCCAAATAGCATCATCACCTTTCGAGGCGAGGTTGAAGAGTCAAGAAAGTCCAGTAGCGGTTTTTCGACATCGATACTGATGGCAGTTGTTATGATCTACACGATTTTAATCCTGCTCTTCAATAGTTTTACCACCCCATTCTTAATCCTTGCGGCGATTCCCTTTGGAATCGCTGGCGTTATTTTAGCCTTCTTTTTCCATCAAAAAGCCAGCTTTGGTTTTTTTGCCGTTGTCGGCGCCATCGGTATGTCTGGGGTTGTTATCAATGACTCTATTGTTCTGATTTCAACATTCAAAGAAAACCTTAGCTGGCAACTTGATGGCCTCTTCGATGACATCGCTCGTATTTCATCCACCAGGCTTCGAGCAGTTCTTGTCACAACGATAACCACAGTTGCTGGCCTGTTTCCTACAGCTTACGGCTTAGGAGGCTACGATGCCATGCTAGCAGAAATGATGCTGGCTATGGGCTGGGGACTTCTGTTTGGCACAACCATCACCCTGGGCTTGGTGCCAGTACTCTTTAGCTTCTACGCTTCTATTCGCATTCGACTTTCGAGGTCTTAATTTATGATCATTCTACTTCTTTTAGGTATATTTTTCAATTCGTGGACTGCTCAAGGTGCCGATTCAAAACCATTTTTGAAGTATCTGAAGGCTATCCAAGAGCATGATCCGAAACTCAAAGATATTGAGAAGCAGTACCAAGCTCAGGACGCCTTTTTTTTAAGCCAGACTCAAGAGTGGAATGTCTCCATAAGTCTTACCCACGAGGAAAGTGATGAAAATAGCCCCGCGACGAACTCAATCATAAGCTCAAGCATTCCCGAAACTGGGAGTTCAGTAAGTATAGGCCGGTCGATAAGTCGAAGCAACTCAGTGGCTGGCATCACCACTACGGACAACTTAGAAATTAGCCAGAAAGTTTGGCAAAATGGCTTCTCAAGACTCTATAATTCGGAGCAAGATCAGTTAAAGGCCAAGGTCACTAGAAATCATCTAGAAAGAGATGAAGCACTAGAAGCTCATTGGTTTTCTAGGGTTCAACTCTACTTGGATTGGCTGCGGCAAATACTGGAGCTTGATATTCAACAGGAGATATTGAATGAAAGTAAAAGCCTCTATGGATACGTTAAGAAACGCTTTGAAAGCAGCATTGCTAGAGAAAGCGAACTTTTAGAGGTAGAAGTCAGTGTCATTGAGCAAAAGGCGAACATTGCCGCGATTCGGGCTCAGATCAAACAGATTGAACAAGACATTGAGCAAATGACAAGGATCAAACTTCCAAATCGGATCTCTGAGCAAGGCTTACCGCGCCTGCCAATCAATCTGGAACAATCTGCTTGGCGATCGTTTCGAATCCTTGCAAGCGAGACTTCTCTCGATGAAATGGAGCTTGATGACGCTAAAGAACTTGAAAAAACAGATGCTGATCTTTATGTTGGAGCTCGGCGAGTTCAAAACAATGTCACCAGCTACGAAGAGTTCTATGCGGGTGTCAGCCTTCTCTTGCCCGTTCGTAATCATAGCGTTGCAAGCTCAGTCAAGTATCGGGAAAGTCAACTAGAGTGGACTAAGAGCAAGAAAGGCTCCCTACAAATTGAAACTCAGCAGCTTGAAGCTGAGTTAAAAGCCTCCATGAAGGCTTTAAAAACTCAAATTCAATCAAGCAAAGAGGGTTTAAAGCTTCTAGAGCGAATCAAGGTCCTGCGGTTAAGCCGCTATCAAAATAGCCGAATATCGTTTCGAGAGTTAGCCGATGCTCAAGCCAAACTTAATTCTCAGCGCCTTAAACTTCTTGACTTGAAACTCAAATTAAAATCGGAACAGCTACGCTTTAGTCGCGACACGGATCAGCTTCTTCTATTTATTAGGGCTTGGCTTGGATAGCAGGCATATCTAGCTGTTCTTTAGGAAGATAGTTATCGCGTTGGATAGCTTCGAAAAGAATAAAAAAATACCTCTGAGAGAGCAAAGCCCCATTAACAGAGGTATTTACAGTACCTAGATTACTCTGCTTCTTCGACACACAAAATATTGGCCGGCTGATCTTTGACCCGTGCTGCAAGGTTTAGGTGGGTCTCACCCTTTGCTACTTCTTCATAAGTTTCGTCGATCTTTAAAACATCAACGCTGCCATCAGTTTGAACCACCCGTAAAATCGATACATCTCTATTTGATGGCTTGTACCAAAATAAGAATTCGCTTGCATATTCATGATCGGCTGATTCAATCTGAAACTCTGAAAACTGACCAGCATAGATACCCGCTAGTTCGTCAACGATTGCTTTAAACGTGGAGTAGCTAGGCAGTGTTCCTTCCGTACAGACTGCGTCTGATTTCGCAACATATGCAGTTGCTTGCTGACTTTCAGGAGATTTATTCTCAGGAGTTGCAGACGGCTTAACTTCTGTACCTTCTAAAGATTTCAATTGACTAGAATCGTTCTCCGACTCGGGTTGCCCCTTAGGAGACTCCGCTAGATCTTCCGGTGCATGCGGAGGTGTTCGATTCGACGACTTATTATCCTTTCCACAAGCTGATAAAACTAGAATGGACGAGAGCAATGCAATGGTTAGTTTCATTTCTATTCCTTTTGATCAGGTTCAATTTAATAAAGAGAATTGTAGATGCGTCCAGGGCAAATATATTGCCCCAAAAACATTGTTTGTGCTTAGTTTGCCTCAACGGAATACTGCCAGGTAATCGGCAAGTCTGCTTCCTTGGTCGCTAATTCATTAAACACGTAATCAAATTGGCTAGTGAAATCAATCACTGCCTGCTCAAGCCCAATCAAATAGTAGTTCTCGAAGTTAGTCTTGAATGCCGCGTTCGTAAAGTTTCCAGCTCCGGTAAATACCTGACCACGTCCGTCGTTATATCTGAAGACCATGTATTTATTGTGATGAAGCTGATAGCCACCTTCTTCCTTACGGTGATTTGATTCAAGGTAGCGAACCTCAAAGATTGGATCACCGTTTTCATCAAGATTCTGACTGTAACGTTCTACCAATTGCTTGACTCCTAATCGGCTCCCCGCACCCAAATACTCATGCTCATAGATAAATGCACAGTTCATGTTCCGCTGCTGCTCAGTAGATTTTCCATTTTTGCATGAGTTGGTAGCATCGTCATAAGCATATTGCCGAGTATTACCAAGATCGACGTAGTTACCAGTGGTTGTACCAACCCAGAAAAGTTCATCATCTGCGATGAGACGGACTTTCGGAGGGTTACTAGATCTCAACCTTTGATCAAGAATAGACATAATACTCTTCATAGAGAGATGGTGGATAGCAATGTCAATCTCATCCGCTTTTTTGAGTTCATTTTCTAATACTGGCCGCATATCTGCTTTATCAGCGGAATATGGAATGAAGAAACTCTTTACAGAAAGGCCATCTTGGTTCTCAAGATTCTCTTCTGCTAAGCACTTAGAAAATTTACTAGTGAAGCCTTCGATTTCTCTGCTATGACTCGATCTTCCAGATCCTTGTTGCCTAACCATTGGAGAAACCGAATCTCTAAAGCAAATATGCCTTTTCGCAAGCTTCGAATCTTTATCTACCTTTAAAAAATTCCAGTTTTCATGATTGCGCCATGTTCCAGAAGAGGAAACATTCGCACTTTGAAAGCTAATGAGTAGCTTATCAGAAAGCTCACTATTATGTGAACCTGATTCAACAATGATTGTCTTTGCGTGAGCAAGAGTTCCAGTTTCACCAAACTTATCCCAGTAGACAAGCTCATATTTACCGTTAACGTCACAAGACCTTAAATCGTTGAGGTCACTATTGTTAGAATCAACAAAGATCTTAACTTCGACCCCAACTCTAAGAGCTTCACAAAGCTTTGCAATGACTTCTCCGCTGCTAAAGCTCATACTAGCAATGAATATCTTGTCACCACTCTCTGCTGCCCCAATAATTTCCTCAACACGTGTAAGTGGGCTATCTTTGTCACGAAGACCAGCCTCAGCTCTGGAAGTGGAGTTTGCAAAATCTTGAGATCCACATCTCACGTTTGCTTTGATATGAGTTTTGCTTCCCCCACCGACAGTCGGAATCCCGTCAACGAAAATTCGCTGAGGTTGCGCCGGAAAAGAGTCTAGCGTTGAGTCTTTTCTATCCCCAGAATATGGAGGAACATAGCTGACGATTTTTTGTGGTGGACATACCGGGTTAGTAAAAAGAACTTCAAAATCTATATCACTCTCTACAACTGGATCAACTGGATCAACTGGATCAACTGGATCAACTGGATCAACTGGATCAACTGGATCAACTATCTCAATAGAACCTAAGGCTTTGCTAGCGTTCACCATCACTCCACTCTTGGTGTAAGGAGTGATCTTCCCAACTACTTTTATAAATTTCGCCCCAGAGTTTGAAAGCCGACTCTTGGCATCCGCTTCGTCCAGTTCAAGACCACCCAAAAACACACGAACGAAGTCTTGATGATCTAGTTCAAGAGTAATGACTTTATCATCTTCTTTATTGGCATCTTTCAATCTTAGTCTCGTTAGTCCAGAAGCGTCATAATTTTTAATGGACGAATATGCTAAGCGGCCCTCAAAACCAACACAATCGAATAAAGAATCGGTCGAGGAAGGCAAAGAAAAAACTTCGTTTACGTTTAAAGGGTCCTGTTGCGTCCCACACTTAATATCTTCCTGAAGAAGCTTTACCCCTTTCGTGTCAGCAACAACAAAGATTGGGCTCCCATCTCTATCTCGAATCAAGATACCCCTCGCCGAAATCTTATTACCTTTTGTGAATCGAATTGCTGCCTTAATTTTTTCTATTCGCGATGATTGATTTGCTCGCCCGAATATGGCGAAGCCGACACTAGTTTGGTCAATGATGATGGCCTTTTGGCCACTATCATCGATAGGCTCATTGTCTAACTCTAAGCACGTACCGACCCAAGTATCCCCTACCATAGAGATATCGCTTTTCGCTCTATAGCCATCGCAAGTTGACTGATCAAGCTCGTAGACTTCCTTGTAAGGAGGGAGAATAGATCCATTTCCGCTAGTGCTGGTTTCAACTGAATCGAGAGTCAGATCGATCCGAATCGGTAAATGATCTGAATATCCAATACCGAGATGGTCATATTTAAAGTTTGGATTTTTATTAGAAACCATCCACCTTTTCGGAAGCCCTACTTGATTTTTTAATATCCAGCGAGCTAGTTCGTAATTTTTAGCTCCGACAACTTGAAAACTATTATCCACATAACTCAAACCGTTCTGATCATAAAGCCTGGTGTTTACAAGGATGTGATCCAGCGCGGAGCCATACCCTCGATACTCAGAACTATAGCGCTTATTAGACAATTCAAACCATGTGTTGTACAAGCCGCTACTCTTGCCATGAAGATAGCTGGGTTCCCTTTCTAGAATTCCTAGGGATGTTACGATTTCGGGCTCTTTAGCATCCTCTCCGACTATATGTTCTAGTGAAACATTAAAGTCCCCTGCCACTAGAATATCAAGATCTGGGAACTTTCGATTCCAATCAGAGACTGCCTGCCCTATTTTTCTTGCAAGTTGTTCTCTTTTACCATCAGCTCCACCCTTCTGGCTTAACCAATGAGAGTTCACAACACGTAGCCTTTGCCCTGCAACTAAAACATCTGCTACTTGAATGTTTCTGATACCAGCTGACCTTGAGTCCGGAAGGCGAGTGGGGATTACCGACGCCAAGGATGTGTCTATGGGGAATTTACTAGCGATAGCGGTTGTCATGTTGGATGTTGAATCATCCGCAACATCGACGATAAAACCATTTTCACCGAGCTTATAGTTCTTCTGATCACCAACTGAAAAGTATCGATATCCAATTTTTTCTAGTTCAGGTTTAAGCTCGTGGAAAGTAGCCTCATCTTCGAACTCCTGCATAGCAACAATGTCAGGGTTGCCAGAAAGCACTAATGCATGGGCAATTTTTCGCTTTTTTAGTTCCTGAAAGTCCGACCAGTTACTTTCAGAGGATCGATATTGAGCGATCGAGTTTCTTTCCCCAGATGTCGATCTAAAGTGTTCCACATTATAAGAGGCAAAGCTTAAATTTTTCACAGCAGCCTGATCGATGATTGAAATCGGAGCTTCGAAGACCGAATTGACTCGAAGATTTCCAGCTTCAATCATAAGTTTTGCCTTTATTACAAGGCGCCCTTCGATAGTCCAAATACGCGCGGGAGCAGAGAGGCTTAAAGTTGCTTTTTCATCTCCCAAGCTGAGCACTAGGGAGCTTTTCCCAGACAATAACTCGTTGATTTCAGGCAGGGATACCATCTCACTCACATATGGACCTCTGTTTGTTATTCCAGAAACCTTCACCAGAGTTTTGCTATACTGAGGATTGAAGACATCACCTGAGAGGAGCACTTGAACTTTTTGAGCCGACGACTGAAAAAGAATACCAGCACGTTGAATTCTAGAGCAAAAATCCTTCACAGATTCATTTTGAGTACAAACAATTTTACCTAATTCAGCACCACGAAACTCATCAAGAGAACTAGTAAGCGCTTCCTTAGATGCCTCAATTTGCTCGGCAGAGGCCTCAGCATTACCTAGGAGAGACTTTGCTGCTTCAATAGCTTCTTCCAAGTCTTCAATTGATACACTTTCATGACTCGCAAGATCTTGAGCTACCAGCAGTTCTGATTCTGCCTTATTTAGAATTGCAGATAGTGCAGAACGATCTGGTGTAGATGGATTAGCCCCACCACCATCTTCTGTTTCATCTTTTTCATCCGATTTGCCATTACCTATGAAGTCAATGCGTGCTCTTTGCACGTTCTCAATAGCGGCTTTAATATCATCAAGATCACCTTCTGTCGCAACGGTCTCGGCCTGTCGGGCGATCTCGGTTAACATTTCGATTTGCTGCTCATTATGGCTGCTACTGCTCAAAGCTTCGATAAGTAGTGTTTTTGCTTGCCCTATTTCGCTTTGGAGTTGGGATTTAGCACCATCGAGGATCGATTTTTGGTATTCATCATAAGCACTTTTCAATCGACTATAGGCTTGCTCAACATCTTTCTGGCTAGCTGTATCGCTTCCTAGAACTCTCTGCGCAGCTCTGAGAGAGTCTTGCAAATCTTGGTATTCATCAACCGTATCTTGAGAGAAGATATTGTCGAGAACGAGATTTTCTTGACCAACCTGAACTACCAGCTCTGTCAGGCGACCCTTACTAACTTCAGGTACTTGATCGATCTGTGGGTTGGGTTGTTCCTGTTGTGTTGGGAGTTCCGAAGACTTCTTTGTTTCACACCCTCCAGCAGTAAGCAAGGATATGATAAATATAGTATAAACACTCTTCATAGTTTGTTTCCTAACTTGAAAATATGTTGATAGAAACCAAGAGGTACGACCAAGTAGCATATTAATATGACATATGTCAATGCGAACCATAAGATATTACGCTAAATTTAATGTCCTTTGAATTCAGATAGATATGGATAATTCTGGTTCGGGTACACCAGGACTCTATAATCAGCAATCTGTAAATAGCTAAATATATTATTATTTTTTGGTTCTTATCGTTTGACGAACGTGCTTCCAGCCTGAAAAGCCAGGCCATCAGGAATCTGCCGTGGCGTATTTTTTAGGCAAGAGATTTCAATTTGTGAGTCATTAAATGGATTTAGCTTCGGAGACAGAAGATGATTGGCTCTCGGAAGCAGGCAAATCACCGAACCCTTTTTAAAAGCTGACTCAAAAGTCAGAAAGAGAACATTTCCCCAAAATCACGAACAAGGTTCGCATCTGGATAACCATGGAGCTAGAACTCTCTGATAAAACCAGGTTAATCTCTGCAAACCTTCAAATCTTACCGCAGCGAAATAGCGAATAAAAAAATTTTTTTCTGATCCTAAGCAAATATTACTAAACGTATCAATTCGCATTATCACACTGTTTCTAAAAGGAATTAAAATCGTTTTTTGAGCTTCATTAAAGAATTTATATTTAACGGGGGAAAAGGTTTCAGTGTGCATCAGGTCGCGCACTTAATAGAGGGGATCAAGTTATGAAAAAATCAGCTGGGCTAGTCATAGCTCTTGCGGCTCTGTCCGTCTCGTGCTCCGACATGGGTGGACTCGGTCGTGTTGAAGTCAGCGACAACCGACGTCAGGTTTCGTTAGACGCCTCACAACCACTTTCCGTGGAACCATCTTGGGTTTTCCAAACCTTCGAGGATCAATCCTTTCAAATGGATATCCTTGCCAACCAATGGAAAACGACAGCGAACATTCAATTGCTAGAAAAGCCGGAACTGGGAAGTTTGATCTACGACTCTGGCAAGTCTTCGTGGGTTTACCAACCCAATGCAGACGTTGCAGGGGAGGATCGCTTTAGTATCGAACTGCTGGATAGCAGTGGCAAGCGCACGGTGCAACCAGTTGTTGCAAATATTCTTGCCGTCAACGATGCTCCCAAAACCCAAGACATCTTGCTTCGCTTACCTGAAGATAGTTCCATCGAATTCGATATCCCTGTTGAAGACCCAGAACAATCACCTGTTAGCCTTAAACTGACGCGAGAAACCTCGAATGGTTCGGTCGAAGCCGTTGGCGATGGCAGCCTCAAGATTCGATATACACCAAACGCAAATTTTAGCGGTGAAGACTCCATGGTTGTCACCCTCAACGATGGTGAGCTTGAAAGCCAAGCAACCGTGACATTTGAAGTAATGGCCATCAATGATGGCATCATCGCCGCTGACGGCTTCTTTGAGACCAATGCTGGCTCGGCCTTTAATGGTAGCTTAAACTGGGTCGATCCGAATTCCAACCAACCCATCACGAATATTGAAATCATTCGGGATGTAACAGAAGGGGATCTAGTCATCGATCCAAATCAGGGAGACTTCGTCTACACGCCTCGCCCTGGTTATGAAGGGGATGATGAGTTTCATTTTCGAGTTATCAAAGGCACCCGAAGATCAAATATCGGTAAGATCCGCTTTCGTGTAAACTATACCAACCAGCCGCCAAGCAACTGCTACCCCAATTGCCCGCAGCCATGCCCAGGGGGAGATTGTCCCAGTCACCCACCATCGTGCCCAGGGGGAGATTGTCCCAGTCACCCACCATCATGCCCATCTGGAGATTGCCCGGACTACCCTTCTTGTCCATCAGGAGATTGTCCCAGTCATCCACCATCATGCCCGTCTGGTGATTGTCCGGACTACCCGTCATGTCCGTCAGGAGATTGCCCAGATTATCCGTCGTGTCCATCGGGAGATTGTCCCAGTCATCCACAGCCCGGCCACCCCAACCAATGGGATGTTAGCATCACGTGCCCACGAACGGGAGCATGTTATGGCCAGATTCATGCCGAAGACTTAGAGCATGACAAGTTCTACTATCGGTTCGGTAGCAGCCCTCAGTTCGGTGATATCACAGACTGGAACCAGCACAACGGAACCTTTACCTATCATCCTCACGGTGGCAACAATCATGTCAGTGAGGATCACTTCACCTTCTGGCTAGAAGACTGCTATGGCAATCGTTCTCGTGACTACACCTTTGGCATCATCTACGAGGAGTACTCGTGGACTTTTCTCCAAGACTCCTTCGAACGTCAACAACTCTTCAGCCATGATCCAGGCTTTCACTGGCGTTTCCTACTAGATGACAATGGTAAAGGGATTCAAGAGAATGACCAGGAGTGCAAGGATCACATATGCGCTAAAATCTTCGGCCAACATCCCTACGGATTCGGACCCATGGCGGATCAAGACAAGTCTTTGTTTATGTTTGGTCGCGAAGGGCAGTCCACTCATAAGATTTTCTTAGTTTCCAAAAATTTTGACCTGTCTCAATACAGCAAAGTCGATGTCAGCTTTAAATACCTGATCATGGACATCGGTGATAACGATAGTCGCCAGCATGAGTACACGGAAGAGTACTTGAAAGCCGAAGTCTGTTTGTTCGGTGATTACGAATGCGGTTTGAATCCAGTAGATCCCTATCGACTAAAATCGGACCGCTGGAAGACCGTCTTCGTCAACAATCGAGAGACAGCCAAAAATGATTTCAACGGCCGCAATCATAGCCGCCACGATTGGAAACACGCTAGCTTTCAAGTAGACCTCAGTCACCTCGAAAGCCAATACCCAGGCTGTCACCGATCAAACTTTGTATTCCGATTCAAGTCTCGCTTGCAGGACGGATTCCGCAACAACAACTATTACAAAAATATCGAAGATGCAGTCGCTATCGACTTCGTTAAGATGAAAGCACAATAGCGCGCGCCCTCGGGCGCACACTATCCAGCCATAGCCAAAGCCCTCGGCCTAATGCAGGCCGAGGGCTTTTTCTTTGCAATCATCAGGATCTGGTGTATTTTAGCTTCACATCGGGAATTTGATCCACAACATTGGAGAGGCCAGCTTTGGATTCTAGAACCCCAGCCCAATCTGATTCTGCAACAGCTGCATTGAAAGGGATCTGCTCCTTGCAGGACCACTTCGTCCACGAACTCGAAATACTCGCCAAAAAACAGGGTCACTCAGCTTCATTTCAAAAAGTGTCATGGCTCCGGGAGCAAGGCAAACATGGTGGGGGAGTTCGCTATGTTGCTCCTGAGGACTCGATCTTCAATCGCGGATCAGTCAATATGTCGCAAGTCCACTACGATGATTTGCCCGAGAAAAAACTTGGCTCGGCCTCCGCGCTATCAACCATCATCCATCCGCAATCCCCTCACCTCCCTTCGGTTCACATGCATATTAGCTGGACAGAGATGAAAGGTGGTCGAGGCTACTGGCGAATTATGGCAGACTTAAATCCTGCAATCGAACGGAATGAAGATCGCGAAGATTTCGAAGCAGCTCTTCGGCAATTTTCAGGATCTCACTACGGAGAAGGCACGGAGCAAGGAGCGCAGTACTTCTTTATTCCTGCTTTGAATCGGCATAGGGGAGTTTCCCATTTTTACCTTGAAGGATACCATACAGACAGTTTTTCTGATGATCTCAACTTCGCCATGACATTTGGCAAGGGCATGATCGATTGCTATGTGGCCATCCTAGACCGTGCATTATCGCGCAAAGAAGTCATTGAAGACGATCATCGCAAGCAGCAGCGCGACTACCACACCCTTTATTTTTACCAGGTGCTCACTTTGGATCGAGGCACCACTTCAGGTCTCTTGGTGCACGATCAAAATGATGTGGGCATATTGGGTTCTCTACCCTCTCACATCGATCGTCACCTATTCGCCTCTTGGGCATCAAAAACAGAGGCGCCCCAAGATGAACTGGTGCGCTCCCTTTTAGATGCGCTCCCAAGTGATTCCATCTGCTCAGTTGACGAGCCGCTCAAAGCTAGCCTCGCGAAGGTTATTCGAAAGCATTACCGAGAGCACCCTCAAGGGATCGACAAGCAGGCCAAAGGCAAGATCGTACCGCCGACCGTCTCGAATCATAGCTGACCGATCGCCTCCGTAGGCTCCTTCGAGTATAATACTAGGAGAGACAACAAAGTAGCGTTGTTGAGTCTGAACTGGAGGATAAATCGTGCGTTTCTTTTCGCTGTTCGCGATTTTTGCCATATTTGAGCTTGCCTATGGGATACCTGAAGAAAGCTACCTAGCAGAGCACGCTCGCTTAGTAGAGCCGTTCTATGAAAATGGTGAATCGGGAACTGTGAAAACCAGAGATGATGTCAGCATTTTCTACAAAATATTTTCTCACCCAGATGGGAAAGTTCATGTACTCATTTCCCATGGCTGGACAGAGGATACGAAGAAATATGATGAGGTCGCCTACGATCTTTATCAGCATGGCATTAGCACTTACATCCTCGACTACCGTGGCTTCGGGCAGTCACAAAGAATAACTGAAGACCCTCACATTAGCTATATTGAATCTTATAGCGACTACCTCAAAGATCTGGATGCGTTTATCGGCAAGGTGATACGCCCCCGGATCGGAGATGCACCATTGATGGCGCTTGGTCACTCGATGGGCTCGAATATTCTATCTATTTACGCTGTTGAAAATCCACAATCCTTTCGGAAAATGGTCTTAGTGTCACCGATGCTAGATATTGTGACCCCATACCCTGAAAGGATATCCTGGCTAATCTCTGAATTCTTCTCGGTTATAGGCCTTGGAGATCAATATATCCCTAAGCATGGGCCCTATAAGGGGGATCGACCAAACTTGGTTACCAACAGCGAGGTTCGATTCAATAAATGGATGACAGATATGCGGGCAAACTCAGCCATGGCAGTCTCAGGAGCAAGCTTCGCTTGGTCCGCAGCAAGTCTGGAAGCCACCTGGCGAATGAAAGACGATGCCAGCAAACTCAAAATACCCCTTTTCATTCTGCAAGCTGGAGATGATGCTCTTGTGGAGACTGAGGGGCAAGACTATGTTTGCAAGCGTGCCCGTAACTGTTTCAAAATGGTGTTCCCCAATGCCAAACACGAGCTGCTCCATGAGAAAGACATCGTTAGGGACAAAGTGATCGCAGAGGTTGTTGACTACCTTCTCAATTTCAATTTCTGAGTCTGAATCAACTATTGAGACCGACTCTAGTTTTTTTCGTGAAATTGGACTACTGTTCTAGTTTTAAAGACGCCTAATCAAGAGGACGAAACCATGAAAAAAGCCGCTGCTCGGCATATTTTAGTCGAATCAGAAGAACTTTGCGTATCCCTTAAAGACCAAATTGCAAATGGTGCAAACTTTGCGGATTTAGCGAAAGAGCACTCAACCTGCCCATCTGGCAAAGGTGGTGGTTCCCTTGGCACCTTTACTCAGGGACAAATGGTTCCAGAGTTCGATCAAGTGGTTTTCAGCGCTCCTCTCGGTGAAGTCCAAGGCCCCGTTCAAACTCAATTTGGCTACCATCTCATTGAAGTAACTATGCGGAACGATTGATCGTCACGGATCAATCAAATTATCTCCTACATTTTGGTAGGAGATAATGAGCCAATCAAGAGAATTTCTCCCTATTTCACGACCCAAGCAACGTTCCTCTGCCCTAAACTGCAATGGTTAAGAGACCTAAACCACTTAATAAGTGTTCCTAATTTGGCAAAGCCTGACTCCCTTGATAACTAGGCTCAAGTTTTTCTAATTACAATTTATGTCAAAGGGAATGACAATGCTACGAATAGTCTCGGCTCTTGTAGCCGGAACAGTCTTAATGTCATGTGGAAGTCATGAGCCACAGCACAGCCATGGATCGTCATACGAACTTGAGTCTGTTGATGAATTGCGAAATTTTTTCGGCAATCCTCTCAAGCCTAAGGAACGCCCCACTCAGACTTATCGCGGTGAAAGCGTACCGGTTATCGATATCCACCTTCACCCGGGGACGTTTGAAAGTATGGGCCCCTTGGGTCAGGACTTTGTAATGAAGGCCATCAATGTGCCCTGGCTACCTGATTCGATCAAAAAGCTCGGCCTATCGGTCCTGTCTAAGTTTATGATCAGTCCCTATGGCTTTGGCATTGGCATCCAGCAGGAGTGCTTGCGGGCTAAGATCAGCTACTGTGGCTTGTTCGCGGTACACGCACCAGAGACTTGGGGGGTTACCAGCAACAACGATATTATCAAAGCCCTCGATGATCGTAAAAACTATATGTTTGGCGATTCGCCATATTTCTTCGGACTCGCCACAGTAAATATGCAGCAGTGGATTGATGACCCTGCTCAATCAGCTGAAGAGCTGGCAGAAGCGTTACAGCACCCATACATCGTCGGTATCAAGCTTGCATTCATCCACAACAACTGGCCGCTCAATGATCGAAGATTCGATGGCGTGTACGAGCTTGCAGCCCAGTATGATATCCCCATCTATCATCATACAGGCTCATCACCCCTTCGCAACCTTGATAGCTTTGCAACCGAAGAAGAGGCGCAGCGTTATCTGAGTAGCTACGACCCTAGTGGTCTGAAAGAGATTGTTGCAGCACACCCTAGAACCAAGTTTATCATGGGTCACATGGGATATGATTTCACAGGCGAAGGCAATAACTTCATGCCGATTGTTCTTGATCTTGCCGAATCCTATCCCAACGTTTACCTGGAAATGTCTGCTTTCGGTAAAAAAAGTCACGATCCTGATGGCAGTTTCTTCAGTGGAGTCTTAATAGAGGTCAAAGACCGTGGTTTGGTGGATCGGTTGATCTATGGGTCTGATGGGCCCGGCTTTCCAGGGGGGACCAAGTCTTACATGGAAACAACTCTGGAGGCATTAGATCGCGCTGATTATTCTTACGAGGAAGCATACCAAGTGCTCTATAAAAACTTCAAAACTCTAAGCCAACTAGAGGGCTAGATCCTTTCGATACGTATCAATTCATCGTTTGCCAACTACAGCAAACGATGAATTCCCTCCCCCATAAGGATCATTCGACTATTACTCCTTCCTTACGCCCATATTAGCCCATGCAAACGGCTGCTTAAAATGCCAGAGCAGCACTTCGCCTAGCCTCCTGAATTCAAGACCACTATCGTTGTCATTTAGTAATCCTTTATCTTCCAGCCACTTTTGTCGAAACGAGTCACGTTATTGAGAATTCGAAACACAAAGGTGGAATATGAAACTTACCAATGGAATTGTTAGTCTATTGATCTGAAGCACTACTTTCTTAGCCGTTGCAGAAACTAGCGAGACAGAGAAACCGGCTGATTCTTACATCCGCTTCAACCCGTGGAGTAGTGTTTGGACTCCTATTCTAGAGCTTAGCGAGGGGAGTATCTTTGCTCAAGAAGTGAGCCTTGGCCATTTAAAGCAGGATGGTAGTATTTGGGAGTTCGGTCTTATCTACGGCAGCGGAGAGTATGAAACCCTATCTTTTGGTAGCAGCGACGAAGAGAACCGTACCATCAACGAATCTACAACTAAAGGGCTTACCCTAACCTACCTTCATCCAATGAAAGAAAATGGCTCCGTTAAACTTTCCATGGGGCCAAGGTTCGCGTATTCGGAAGAGAGCGATACTATAACAAATAAATATAGCAGTGAATCCATAGAAACAATCGAGTATGTTACAACCCAAAAGCAAAGACACGGGATGCTAGGCTTAATTTTCCAAGCTGACTATGCGATCGATGCCCAGCTTTCCTTCGGTATTCGCTACAGCCTTAACTATCGCCGTACTTTGAAGACCTACAGCTCAGAGAGCAACCTTTCAGGCAGTTTCGGTGAAGGGGATGCTGCAGACACACTTGTTTACACAGCATTTGATGGAGCGCATATCACATTCAGATATTAATCCGCCAAACCTAGCATTCATTACTATGGAGCCCTCTCAATAGCCATCTAAATGCTGGGGTGATTGACCAAGCTGACGCCCTCTAGTAAAGACTAGACCTTTCTACTAGGGGACAAAATCAACATGGGTCATCTAAACATTTTAGCTAGATTTTTACTATCCCTAGCCATTGCTATAGCTCTCATTTCTTGCTCTGTTGACAATACCAGTAGGGTCGCTGAAAGGATTGAAACTGGCGGTGTTCCAGAAAACTCCAGTAAAGCGATTCAATTGGGTGACGAGGATTCATTCTCACCGAACGATCCGGGAAATCAAAACCCTTTTCCACCACCTTCTTCGGGCATCTGCAATCAATCTAGAGCAGGGCTATTTCGTATCGAGTATGATCGTCGTGGGGAACTGATTCAGGAATCACTTCGCTTTGATATGCCTTGCCGGGATGCGATGGTGGAGTGTAGCAATGCGCTTAGAAACTATTGTATCAACTCTCAGGCATGCTCCGGCTTTCGATGTTACTATCAAGAGCGCTTCGATGAGAACTGGCAACCTATCCAAGACCTGCCCAACGAGGTGCTCGTGCTAGCGAGTGGCAATCTGGGGCAAGGATGTGAGAAGCCATAGCGAATAGAGCTGTGGCCCCATCCATAGTTCGTGCTTAGTTGTTAGAACAAAAGTTCCATTGGTCAGAACATTGGGTCTGAAGGCAGTGGCGTTCATTGTCACTGCCTGGCACTGCACGGCATTTGGAGCCCCAGCAATCGACGAGTACCATCAGTTTATTGCGAGCCTCAATACTGCCATCATCGATACAAGCGGTCGCACATGAGCCATCCTCAGTATCGCCACACTCATCGAACATGCAGCTAATCATATCGAAGCAGGTGTTTTCTGCACAAACAGCATCATCGCAGTTGCCCATCGCTGTACAGGCTGCGTCACAAGCGCAGCGGCTTTTATCACTACTACATGGCTCAAAGGTGTCTCCTACTTCAGCGGCAATCCAATCGTAGAAGCGATCAACTCTAGTGTGCTTCGTACCATTAGAACAAATATTACAAGTCCCACCTTGGCAACCAAGTGACGCAGAGGTCACCCCTACAATATTCAGTTCGCCAGCTACCTGCACCAAGCCCGGCCCCCCAGAGTCGCCCGTGCATAGGCCCTTATCTTCGAAACTCGTGCTGTAGGTAACATCATCAATACGCGAGATGGGAAGAGTGACCTTGCGTTTTATACCAAGCCCCAGAATTGCAGACTCGCCACTGGTGCTCCCATATCCTAAATAAAGGACATCGTCCCCTAAGAGTGGCTCGATAGCCTCTCTACTATATAGGATCGGTTCTGCCACTGATGATGGAACCCCTTGAGCAAGTTTGACAAGCGCAATATCGTAAAGTGAGCCAACTGGATTGGGGTAATAGCGAGGATGCTGGATAGCTCGTTCAATGGAGTAGGTGTTGCCTCTTTTAGCTTCGGGTCCGATGGCAAAGACCAATTTATCGACACCATTCTTAACACAATGAGCTGCCGTCAGAAGCCATTGCGGCTTTATAAGGGTAGCTGTACATTGATGCTGGCGGGAAAACCAACTCTGCGTCAGCAGCGACCCCACGGCCGGAAACCCCGACTCCTTGACTCCATTTATAACGTTGGGTCGGGATGATTCCACATCGCTTTTCTGACAAGAAAATAGGGCCGCAAGTCCTATGCAAAGACCAAGTTTCGCAGCAAACGCACGCGTCTTTCTGAACTCTTTTCGCATAAAATCCTCTGTTTTTTAGGGTAAGTTTTAGGCCCCGACGCTATCATCAATGGTCCCTGAGTCTCAATGGGTGAAACGTTTATAGGCCAATTTATAGGTATGGAGACTCAGGATTGGGAATGTCGCGACCACAGTCCTTTCTAAAGCCAGCCGTGATAGCTCTTAAACAGCTCTCTAAGAATTCTAATCACGATATCTTGAGCCAATGAGTGAATCATTCATGATGCAAGTTAAATATGATAAAACACCCATTAATAACTTATCTTCACTTTCCCGAAAGACAGCCCGTAGGGCCTATCTCTAAACTGCTAACCCTCCTATGAGGAAATGTGCGTGATCTGAGCACGCGTGATTTTTTGTAAGTCACTGTATATACATGCGTTTCGTAGGTTTTTTGCGTTTGCATAACCATCGAATAATATCCAGCAATTTGGGTAGCCAAAAAACTACTGTTTATTGATCACCCAAGAGAGTACGTTGTCGCGCCTATCTCTCATAGGTTTCTGCAATAAGTTTGATCAGGTAGTGTCACTGCCGAGGCGGAGTGAATCCAAATAGATTCAGGGAGTGATTTCAATTTGAGCGTGCCAGAGATCACCTGGTTTTAGAAAAGTCGCTTTTTGAGATCCTACTGCCGAAAGTAACGTGAAAGAAATCTTATATCGAAATGTAGAGATGAATTGCCGAGGTTTTAGTGGATAAGTTTATTGATAGACTAGTGCAGGATCAAGACATAGAGTCCTGGTATGTTGCAACTTTTGATAAAAAAATTTTCAAAGATTCTGGTGTTTACCTGTCATTCAGATGTGATGGATATTGTGACCTAGACCCTGACTTTGAAATATCTGAAGAAGTTAGCGTCACGGCGATTGATGACATGGGGTCTGGACCTAGCTTGATCCACGAAAAGGCTTGGCGAAATTTTTTGGAGCACGCAAAGAACTATGAAAAAGAACTCATAAGAAAGCTTTGGGCCATAGTCAGCTCGGAAATTGATCTCTTGGATTTCCAAGAGGAGGACCTAGATCCAATGAACGGTAAGAAGCAGAATTTTTGGGATCAGTTGAGAGTGAAGCTGGATCTTAGCTCATCCGACTGTCTGAAATCTCAAGTTCATTTAGAGTCCATCAACTTGTTAGATCATGGTCTTAGTGAAATAGGGATCATTGTTTTTGCCTTCTCCGTAGGCTGGGATGACGAGCATGGTGTTGAAATTGCGATGCATGAAGGGCGGGTTTTAGCAGCTAGCAGTTCTGGCGATCTTACCACTCGAAGAACCAACATCATAGAGCATTTGAAATGTATTCAAGAATTTAACTTTGATGAGGGAGACTACCGACTTTAGATGGAGAGAATCGCATGCCTCCGTCACAGATCAGGTAAGATCAAGAATCCAGACTTTGAAATCCAACTGTCGAAGGTAACGTCTACCTATAGATAACAGGTTGAAAGGTCAAAGACAAAGGTTTACCAATCTCTCAGATTAAGGAAAAATTTGTTCATGAAAAAGATTCTACTAACATCGATTGCATCAATATCTATTTGTTTTATATCCTGTGGAAGTCATGAAACGAACGACTCAAATGATACGTCTAACCCTGATTACGGTTTTCTTATCGAAAATGAGGGAATAGATTCATCACTAGCAAAGAACTTTACCGTAACGAAAAATGAGCCTTTTAAAATCACTATTGTCTATCATTCGAATAGGAAACTTCGTATGCAAGTTTGGTCTGTAGAAGAACAAAAAATGCTTGATACTATACCTAGAACGAATGGTCAGAGGATAAACAAAAGTAACATTCTTACCTTTGAGGCTAGAGAAAAAGAAATGAATTTTATTGTATCTGGTTTTAGTAAAGAAGAATGCGATGAATGTGAATGGGAACAAATTCCTGTTAGCTTCAACAAAGATATAAGAACGTATAGTATTACTTCCCCTCATCCCAAAACCGATGGACCGAGTGCGGATATCAGTCTCACAGTTACCTGCCTGACTGAAAATATGGATAGCTGCCTCTTCCGCTAATCATTGAGGTGATCTCTTCGAGATTCCACAATCCCATGTGCTGGCTCAGTGAGCTGCTGGCAACACGCAATAAATCAGGTAGCTTTGACTCCTTCAGACTGATGGTTCTCAATCAGGAGAGTGACCACCTGCTAGGTGAAATGGGATTTTTGAGAAATTTTAAGAAGGCAGCCATATGAAGATCTCTAGTACAAAGCTTCTTGTTCATTTAATGTTCTCCATGCTTGCTCTGACTAGCTGCGATCGCTATGATTCTGACAAGTCCTCGTCGGAGGAGCAAGGTCAAGAGCTTCCTCTGGTGAACCCTAAGCAATGCAGCGCAGTTGAGGTTTTCGACGGTCAGAAATGTCGAAAGAAACAATTTTTTGACTATTGCGAAGACGAGAATTCTAATGCAGAGATAAAGCGAACTGTTCAAATATTATTGGATCATGTTGGAGCAGATAACTGCGCTGACGCAAATAGTTCCTTGAGAGAGCTGACGACCATTACTATCCCGGATAAAGACATTGTCGATATTAGTCCTTTGTATGGACTCTCCAAGGTTGTTTCAGTGGATCTTGATGGGAACAAAGTTAAAGATATTTCGGCGCTTTCAAGCTTTTCCAAGATGGAAGATCTTCAATTATACGATAACAATATTAGCGATTTGGAACCTCTGAGCCACTTGAAAAACCTGAAAAATCTACACTTAGAGTCCAACGCTATCGAAGACGTGTCTCCTCTTGCAACGCTTAAGGTGACTGCTCTTACTCTTAGCAACAACAACATTAGAGATATTGGGCCGCTGGAATCAATTTCTTCCTTGGCATATCTTGACCTACGATCGAACAAGGTCGAAAATTTTTCCGCCCTTAAAGGCCTGGGGCAAATCAGAAAACTGTTGCTAGATGAAAATCCGCTTGACCAGACATTCCAAAAAACTAGTAAAAACTGTCCGACTGGAAACGATGTGGCCAATGAACCACTTAAAGAGTGGTGCACAATCTACAGCACTAGCGAAGAGAGTTTGATTGGAAAATGGAAATCTGACACTTGTGAACTTAGCTACGGTAATTGCTACTATACTATGGTGGAGTTCAAGCCAGATCTGAAGATGGACATATCTTTTTGCTCTAACGACTGTCAACAAATTCAAGGCCCTTATAGCGGCAAGTTTGCAGCGATTGCTCCGGCAACTTCATTTGAAGGATCACTTATCAGAGGTATTGCCCTTGAACTCCCCGCTCCTCAAAGAGGGCTTTTCGTGCGAGATATCAGCCGAAACAAGCTTAGATTACATTTTTCACAGGCAAATCTTATGTTGACAATCGATGAGATACTAGCAAACTTTCAGGGGTTTCAAGACACCGAGCTCTATTCTAGAATGCCGAGTCAGTAAGAGGAATTCACGATTCCTGATGATATCAGGATAGCAGAAAAGTAGCTTGTTTTATAGGTCAAGTGAGTCCGTAGATTGCCATAGCTGAGATCGGAGGATTCATCCTTGAATCCTCGAAATCTTGAGTGAATTGATGGAATTGTTGGATTATCATAGATCAGGCTGGAGAGGGAGATCGTTTTTTTTAAATTTCTAATGCCGAATGTGAGTCCTATGAACAATAAAAAAGTCAACTTGCTAGATAAATTTGAATTGCTCGGCGAAAACTGGTCACCCCGAGTTGTAGCAGAACTAAATCAATACCAGTTTAAAATAGCATGGTTTGAGGGAGAGTTTGTTTGGCATAGCCATAATGATACTGACGAAGCTTTTCTCGTGTTAGAAGGGCACATTAAGATCCATCTAGAATCACAGATTGTTGACCTAAGAGAGGGCGAACTATTTGTTGTTCCCAAAGGAATTAGTCATAAGCCCGAAGCGATCATTCGGTCTAAGTTACTCCTACTTGAGCCTAAAGGCGTCATCAATACCGGAGAGGCGCAAAGTGATCTTCGCGCTGATAACGATGTATGGATCTAGGCTAACCTAAAATCCAAAGCCATGAGTATGGTTTGTTGGTAATCCATATCATCGACGAACTAGTGGAGTTTTCAATATGTTTGATTTTAAAAAAGAAGATATCGAAAATGCAGTTAAAATTGTGAACAAATTTGTTCAGCCCACTGCACTGCACTGCTGGCCACTCTTAAGTGCTCGAGTTGGTTGCGAGGTTTGGGTTAAGCATGAGAATCAAACTCCTACGGGAGCTTTCAAGGTGCGGGGTGGCATTAATCTTTTACATCGCCTATGCCGGGAGAATTCTTCCTTGAGAGGCCTAATTACAGCTACAAGAGGTAATCACGGCCAGAGTATTTCTTTTGCAGGAAAGCGTTTTGATATTCCTGTCACAATTATCGTTCCAGAGGGAAATAGTGCAGATCAAAATAGGAGTATTGAAGCCCACGGGGCTAAACTAATAATCCACGGAAAGAATTTTGAAGAAGCTAGGCAGTATAGCAAGAATATGCAGGACGAGTTAGGACTGCGCTATGTGGATGCTTTTGAATTAGATTTGGCTGTTGGTGTAGCAACTTATGCTTTAGAAATGATGCAAGCTATCCCTGATTTCGATCGGATCTATGTTCCTGTCGGTATGGGATCAGGAATTGTAGGTTTGATTAAAACAAGAGATTTGCTTGGTCTGAAAACTGAAATTGTTGGGGTTGTGAGTGCCGGTGCGCCGGCATGGAAGATTTCCTTTGATCAAGGAAAGATATCTCCCATTTTCGATGTGAATACAATTGCTGACGGAATTGCCACCTCAGTTCCTCCCGATGAAGCTTTTGAGGTTGTTAAGAATGGTGCACAGCGTATTATTTCTGTGAGTGATAATGAAGTCGCTAAAGCTGTAGGGTACTATTATATAGATACTCATAATCTAGCCGAAACAGCTTCATCGGCAGCGCTAGCAGGACTAATGAAGGAGTCTGGAGTGAATAGAGGTAAAAAAATAGGAATCATCATGACTGGTAGCAATATAGACCAATCCTTGCTCCTCAAATGTCTTGAACAAAACTGACATCTGAGTGGACCACATGAATAGGAGCAGTGACTCAATTAAGTATGTAAGGTCTGGGCATCCCCTACTAACGCTTCAAACATGTCCTTACGGCTATATCCACATAGCTAGGGGGCAGTGTTGCTTGCAAGGCTTTCAGAAGACCGCGACCATCTTGCACATGTAAACAATAACCTTGTCAAAAAACCTCTACAGAACTCAAGCAAGCTGGTTGGTTATCTCCAAATATCTTCTTACCGCTTCATCGACTCCAAGATAGATGCAGTCTTCTGTAAACGCATGCCCAATGGAAACTTCCTCAATGACTCCGAGTTGTAGAAAACTATTGAGATTCTCTAAAGATAAATCATGGCCAGCATTTCCTTTCAGGCCAATAGAGTTAAGCAGGGAGATGCTTGCCTCAAAGGTTCTAGTTGTTTCTTCTTCTCTCTCAGATCCAAAGTCATTTGCATACTTACCAGTGTAGATCTCAACTCGATCCACGTTCAACTCCTTTGCAAGAAGAAGATCTTTAGTTAGCGGTTCACAGAATAAAGATATTCTTGAAGGAATCTCTCTTAATCGTGCAACAGAAGATTTTAGAAAGTTCATGTCATTCGCAATCTCCCAACCATGGTCTGAAGTGAGCTGGTGAATAGAATCTGGAACCAAGGTGACCTGATTTGGTGCGTATTTGGAGACTAGATTCAAGAATCGATCACTTGGATAACCTTCAATATTCAGTTCAACATCTTTATAATTAGACAGTAGATGATGTAACTCTTTCACATCATTGTACCTAATATGGCGTTCGTCTTCTCTGGGGTGGACTGTAATACTATTAATTCCAAGGTCGATCAGCTTAAGTACAAACTTAGCAAGGTTGGGATGATTGGTTCCTCTAGAGTTTCTTAAAAGAGCAATTTTGTTAACATTTATGCTCAGCAGAGTCAATTCAATCTCCTTTCTGGATATCACCCTATTTGGCCTGTTCTACTAAAAAGGCCTTTAACCCTGATACTACTTGTTATTCTGAGATTCATCAGTAGAAATTCCACTTTTGATCAGGTTTTCTGAAAATATAGCCAGATTTTCATGATCGGAGGGTGGGTTTCTAACTGGAAGCTAGTTTTCTTATCGAAACAGGTCTAAATTCAGATTTTGAGCGCACACCACCATTCCCGATGATATCAGGGTAGCTGAATATTTCCTTGGGTTTATAGGCTCAAGTGAATCCGTAGATCGTCATAGCTGAGACCGGAGGGTTCATCCTTGAATCCTCGAAATCTTGGGTGATACTATGAAATTGGTGGATTATCGCCGAACAGGCTATGAGAGGGGAATCGTTTTTTGAAATCCTATTGGCGAATACAATAAAGGTAGTACAGATCATTGGTACACCTGCTTTTTAGCCTTGGTCACTGATCAGTTTATAGCAAGTTGGTGTTGCTTTGTCTCTAACTTCCACATTGGACGATCTGGGGATTATTGGACACGTTCCTTTCTCCGGTAGGACATACTTTTATTCGGTCCGATTCGAAATTTCCTTTCTCAGCATCTCGAACATCAGAGTTTTCCAACAATTTTGGATTAGGCCACTTCAAATCTAGTTGGATATCGTGACATCTAAAATACACTTTCTTGGTGAACTGTTGATCAAGAATCTCTACCCATTTACCATAGTTTTCCGGTGAGCAAATTAGGCTTGATCCTCTTTCTCCAACGAGTTCGATATTGCCGCCTTTATCGATACAAGTTGCTATTGGAAAGCGAACTACAGAGTCATTGATTGCTTTTATGCTATGGGTTTGAGGTATAAATCCTGTGTTGGAGCATGAAAATCCTTTAACCCACCTAGACCCAAAAGATGGGGCATTGTCAGCATAGCAAGTATATAAAGTCTGGCCTTCAACCTTGGTGGATTTTGGGCTGCATTTTTTATCACCGAACATCTTACACGAAGTAATAAGCGCTACAACCAAGCAAAATATAAACTGTTTCATGATGTTCTCTGTCTGACCTTACAACTGGATTCACCATTAGAAATTCCACTTTTGATCGAGAAAAATGTGAAAAATATGTTTTTCAATCGATAAAAAGTTGGGCTGGATGCGCTGCTTAGTTTTTGATCATAAATTTTGCACTTAACTAGATATCTAAGCGTACATCACCATTCCCGATGATACCAGGATAACAAAATACTCCCTTGTTTTGTAGATCAAGTGAATCCGTAGATCGCCATAGCTTTGCTGAAGGCATGTCTGAGACCGGAGGGGTATCTTTGAATCCTCGAAATGCTTGGGTTTTATATGTACGGACAACTATTTCTGATCAGGAGATGAAAAACGCTTAATAAAACCCTACTTCCGAGAAGTAACTAGTTACTCCACATAAGATAAACTAAAATCAGGGAATCCAAAATCCTAGAAATTGTAAACTTGCGTCATCAGTAGTCAAAAGGCTTGTTATGAAGATACTTCTACCATTTGCGGAATCAAGAGGTAAAGCTCTCAAGAGCGGCCTCTATTATGGCGCGGAACTAGGATTGCTGATCGGTAAAGAGTGGGGTCTTAACATGGCGTACGGCGCCTACAACGGCATCCCCGTTTTACAATTGTCTCTTGGACTATTCTTTGGAGCAGAGGGCTGAGAACCTGCAGATCAGGTAGGATTCGAAAAGACAGTTTTTAGAGTTCATATGGTGAATGTAACATTGATAAGACGGAGCGGCTCGAATTCCATTAGGACCAGAGAATGACGATTCTCGCTAAAGGTCGGATATATGGTAGTAACCACACACCCCTCATCGATTTTGCTTGTAACGGCGGCGTATCCATATATGGTGAAAGTAACATTTTTGTTATTAAAATTTCTGCAATATCTTTGACTATTGTTAGTCTTTTTGGCTAATCATTAAGGACCGAGCATAAAGCTCACCTTGCCTATGGGATAATGGTCCCAATTGAAAACTGCGCGTGTTTTGACCTCAACCTTAATTCTCTGGAGAAAACTATTAGTATGAAATTCGTAAATTCATCAATCCTTGGAGCTATGATGCTGGCTAGCAGCCTTTCCAATGCTGCAAGCGACCAAAAACAAACTGTGGAAGACTTATGGCAAAAAGCGAATATAGAGTTTGGAATTATAAAACAATTAAGAAGCAAGATTGACGAAAATTTTGATTTTCTTGGGAGCTTTGGTTCTGAAGTTGAAGTTAAGCTTTGCGATTTTGATCTTCAGCCAACCCTCATCACCCCTGAATCAGACTTCTACTTAGATCTAGTAGAATTAGCAGACAATCGACGAATAATAAGGTCTCTCTATAAGTCAAAAAGAGCCTGTGATAAGTCCTCTCTCGACGATCAAGGAACTTCGGAAGCATGCACCGAAGCCGAAACTCAGGTTCTTAGGGTAATCAGTCAGTTTGATGTATTTGTTGGGTTCACCATCTGCTGAGTTTCACCAATTGAAATTCCACTTTTGATCGAGAAACTTGAGAAAAAATCTCTTTTCAATCGATCAGGGGTGGGGTCTCGATACCCCGCTAGTTTTTGGTCCGAAACTAGCACTCAACTAGAAATCCGGGCGCACAACACCATTCCCGATAATATTAGGATAGCAGAAACGTAGCTTTGTTTTATAGGTTCAAGTGAATCCGTAGATCGCAATGGTTGAGAGCGGAGGGTTCACCCATGAATCCTCGAAAACTTGGGTGACATTTTGAAATTGATATACAGACAACAATACAATGAAGCAGTGCTATATAGGCTTGGAATTTCATACTTGCAGAAGTATCTACAAGTCATGTGATGATAAGTCTCAACCTATAAGAAAGCCATGTAATATTTACTCGGAAAGCAATCTCGCTGAATACGTCACACAAAGCCATAGTAGATTCGTCGAAAAAGAACAAGAACTACTATCAGAACTACTCACATATATCAGGTATGCATCGAAGAATGACTTCGGGTGCTACGTAGCTACTGGTCTAAGTGAGTTTGAGCCCGGTACATTCTTCAGGCACTTCATCGAAACTGGTGCTGAACACTTCGAAGAAATTCACGGTGAAAACCCATTGGCCATGAATATGGAGCGGAATATGTCAGGGTGTTTGAGACAATTAGGGTGAAAGTTTAGTATAACAATCACCCCAAAACGGGTATAGACTTCCTTACCACCGGTACATTTATACCCACAGAATCAGCGGGTACTGGCAGTCTAGGTCCGGACTTTGGAAACCTTTCTGGATAGGCTTCAAAAGCTTGCTTGAGAACCGCAGCTCTCTTCTTAGCTACAGACTTATCTTTACCTTGATGAACAGTTTCAGGCGTCATCAAGCCAAGATTTATGTGTCGATGCTCAGTGTTGTACCAACCAAAAAACTTTTGCAAGCATTCACTAGCATCTTCTGGGCTCTCATACCAAGCTTTGAAGTAGCGATGGTATTTGAGTG